>JAQBHA010000017.1:0-4541 GCA_032128215.1 Nitrososphaerota archaeon
TTTGGTGTAGGTATTATGTATCTTATAAAATCTGCAAGAGAAATGTACATCATGTATGGCAAATAATTAAAAACTCAATACTCAATCATAATTAAAAATTAGATTCAGGGATCTGATTTAATGCTGTGCTATCGAATCTGCTAGGACTCATCTCCTTGGGTAAAAAAATTCAACGGGCCCGAAGGGATTTGAACCCTCGACCTAACGCTCCGCAAGCGTTCGCACTGTCCAAGCTATGCAACGAGCCCATAGATTTTCGGGATTCTAGGTTTAATTTGGCTTGCGTTTCATTATTTTAGAACAAAACCAAAGAATTTATGAAAAAGGAATGAAATAAAACTTTATTAAATTTGTTGAAAAAGTGTTTTTCAGGCTATGACATTAGCCTAGGATAAATCCTAAACTGCGTTACAAAACGATGATAATGTCTAACAAAAAGTGATGGACATGAAAGGAATTGACATAATTTTACTTGCAATTGGCGGTACGCTAGGAACAGTGTTAAGATATAAAATAATTGATTATCCTCTAATGATTGGTGCATTACCAATTAACGTTTTGATTGCAAATGTAATAGGATCTTTCATACTTGGTATGTTTGTTATAATATCTCAACAATGGAACCTTGATGAAAAATATGCTTTGTTAGTAGCATTTGGTTTTGTCGGATCATTTACAACAATGAGTGCATTAGCTTTGGAATCTACAAATATGCTTGATAACATGAATTATGGATTATTTGCCATAAATATAATTACCAATGTGGGATTATCAATTGGTGCAATAATTGGTGGACGAGCTCTTATGTCTGCTATAATTGGGACTTCGTCCTAAATATGAGATATTATTAAGACAAAGATAATTCTACAAATAAAAAATTTTAAAATATTTAGTAAAAGTGAAAAGAGATTTTTATGCCTCTATTTCAGCCTTTTTTACAAAAATATAATTCATAATCAAGCCAGCAATAATACCACCTATTATTGGACCAACCCAATACATCCAGTGGAATTCCCAAAATCCTGATGCTAATGCTGGACCTAAAGTTCTGGCAGGATTTACTGAAGCACCTGTAAGTGGAACACCTACTAAATGAATTAAGAAAATCATTCCACCAATAGAAACACCTTGAATTCCTGCAACAGCCTTTTTGTGAACTGCAGTCATAAAGATTACAGTTACGAGGAAGAATGTTAAAACAATTTCAACTGCCAAGCCAGATGTAAGACTGTGGTTTATTAGTTCACTTGGGCCGCCTTGAGTTCCAAAATTAACTTTAGCGCCAAGTTCTGGCAACATTGCTTTAAGTGTAAAGGCCGCCGCAATTGCACCGATTATTTGAAATACAATATATCCAATCCCATCTTTAATTCCAATTTTTTTTGTAATTATCATTGGAATTGTTACTGCTGGATTGATGTGAGCTCCAGATACATGGCCAAATGCATAAACCATCAAGCCTATTGCTGCTCCATGCCCAAGTGAGATCATAATTATTGCTTCAATTGACAAACCTTCGCCAAAGACAACGGCAGATAGTATAATTGAAAGAGGTCCGAAGAAAACTAGCGCATATGTAGCGATTGCTTCTGCAAACCATGCACGTAGATTAACCATCAAGACTCAAGCCTTGTCAATTGTCATATAAAAGATTCGATATAAATTAATAATTTTAGGATAGAGAATCACTGAAAAAAAAATCGAATTACTTTCCAAATCCAAGTCTAGATTTCCAACTGCGGGTTTCACCTTTAGACTTTTTTGCCCCAATGTTATCAAGATACTCGTAGGTAATCTCAGAGCCACCATATCCAATTAACTGTAATTTTTTAAGATCATGTAGTCGAAACTCTTTTCCATTCTCTAATCTGATTATAGCATCATCACTAATATCAAAACCAGAACCTTTATCATGAAATTTAATCATGCCACCTTTCATAATCTCAATTTCAACATCATAAGTTACTTTACTTCCTAAAATTGAGATGTTTCGACCTTTGATAATGACATGGTCTTCAAGATTAATTACCATAATACTGTCAGATTCAAGTTTTACAGTATTTCTAATAAAACCTGCAACAATTTTTCCTCTAGGAGCTTTGAGCTCAGTAAAATGCTCATTTGTTATGAACAATCCAATTTTACCTGAGGGATCTTGCAGAATTTCTTTTTTTCCAAATACATCTCCAACTATAATATCACCATTATCAACTGTAATTTTTGTACCATTTTCAATAACATATCCATTTTCAATTGGATCAATTAGAGAAAATTTTCCATTAATCACATGTATACGAGTTTTTCAGTCTCTTTTTCTAAAAAATAGGGATTTGAAATACTTCCCCACATAATTATTGGACCATCATATGTTAGGTTTCCTGCCCAAAACTTTCCTTTAATTGATAATGCCTTTGTAGCCTTTCTTTCAAATTCAAGTTGACCAAGCTCCTTTGAACCATATAGCCTAACACCAGTTGCATCTGCTCTATTCAAAGCGTTGATCCATTCTTGAGCATTTTTTACTTCTTCAGCTACATCGTGTGCTAAGATTACATTTCGTTTTCTTTTTTCTTCTTCAGAGTCCCCAGAATAAAATCTAGATTTTTTTTGTTTATCTTCTGGAGAATCAGGATATTTTTTACCTAATTTTAGATCATCAAAGGCCTGCTTTATTTTTTTAAATTGCTCATCATCGCCACCTCTATCTGAGTGATGTTCAAGAACCAATTTTCTAAAGGCATCACGTATTTCTGCTCGGCTTGAATCCTCACGGACCTCGAGAATTTCATAGTTACTTTGAACCATAATCTGGATCTAGCCTATTTTTACTTAGTTTAAAATCTAATGAAGAAGGTAATATTAAAAAATAATTAATTAGGGATTTTTTCTTCTATAATATATGATAAAAGAAGGCGACACAGTACCAAAATTTGAACTCTTAGATGCAGAAGGTAAAAGTGTAAAATCAACTGATTTCAAGGGAAAAAAATATGTGATTTACTTTTATCCGAAAGACTTTACACCCGGTTGTACCATTGAGGCTGACGAGTTTGCAAAGGACTATCAAAAATTTAAAAAAAAGGGAATAGAGATAATCGGAATTAGTAAAGATGATGTTGATTCTCACAAAAAATTTTGTGAAAAGATGAAGATTCCTTTTGTTCTACTAGCAGATACAAAGACTGATGTTGCAAAAAAATTTGGAGTATGGGGCAAAAAAAATTTTATGGGAAAAGAGTACATGGGAGTAACGCGAAGTACATTTTTGGTAGATGAAAAAGGAAAAATTTTCAAAGCATATCCAAAAGTAAAGGCTGCTGGACATGCAAAAGAAGTTCTAGAAGATTTTACAAACTAGTTTTAAAAAATAATTAAAAGAAAAGAAGGTTTTAGGGTTAAAATCCCTTTGGAAGTGAACCACGAGATGATCCGCCAGAGCTTGAAGAGCCAGATGACGCGCGTCTTTTTGCGGCCAATTCAGCTGCTGCTTGATGTAACTCCTCGGCATCTCTATCTTGTTGGTCTAATCTTGCCAAGTAATCTCGCTCATAGTTTTCAAGTGATTCTTTTTTTGGATTACCGCCGCCTGATGAACCACTAGATTCCTTTGGAAGGCTTCTATTGTGTTGTGGAGGTGGTGGAGGTGCTTTAGCTTGTGCTTTAGCAGTTCCGTGTCCAAGGGATATTCCATATCCTGTAAAGCTTGTAGCTTGAGGATGGTAAGCGAGTCTTTGTCTTGTTGCAAAATACTTGTTTGATGGTGCAGTGTAACCTGTAATCTTTGCTTTTTGTAAAGCCCATGGTTGAGATGGAGCATCAGCGCCTTCTGCATGTCGTCTAGCCCATGCTCTTGGGTTTTCAGGCGAATATGCAGGAGTCTTTGTTTTTCTCTCATGCCATACACCAGTTGGTACACGTTCAATGAGTGACTCGCGTGTTACTGGTGGTGCTGCTTGAGTCTGTGGAGCTGGTTTTGATGCTTGAGTCTGTGGAGCTGGTTTTGATTGTGGTGGAGGTGCTGTCTGAGATTGCCCTGCCGGCTTTTGGCCTAGCTGGGATGATAATTGAGATAGCTTGCCTTCTAGTTGTGCAATTTTTGCTTCAAGATTTTTCTTGGTATTAGATGCTGTAGATTTGCGTTTAGTTGCCAATATTGTGGTTACATTATGTGTGCTTTATTTACATTTTGCTCAAAATTAAACGTCGAACTAAGAAGATCTACTAAATTATGCTATTAAGCATAAAATCTGACCAAGTTTTATTAGTCTTGAATAGATAATCAAAGTATTGGACGATTTCGAAAAGGACTATCCTGAATTTGATTGGAAAAATACTCCAGCATATAAACATCCTGGGGGACGAAATTGCCCATGTCCAAAGCATGAATACATTAGAGAGCAGATCAATTTTACAAAACAAGTAAACAAAAAAGGAAATGATTCTAGTCGAGTAACTCTAAAGTTTTGCCCAGAGCATTACAAAGTATACATTAACGAAGTAATTCCTGCTATGCCACTAAAATTCAAACTATTAACAAAGAT
>JAQBHA010000018.1:0-4380 GCA_032128215.1 Nitrososphaerota archaeon
TTTGCAATAATTTTAAAAGGAAAACCCAAGATTAATTTTTTCAAATAAATTTTCATTTTAGTGATTGTATCTCAACTGTCAAATACTACAACCAAATATCTCTAAAATGAAAATAATGCCTGACGAATCTTGTAGAAAATGTGGAACGGGGTTGATAAATTGTGCTCTGTGTCCAGAATGTAGAGATGTAATTCAGGAAATGTGTCCTAAATGTGGAACTAGAACTCTAGAAAGATTTCATAGCAAGTGTTTTTACACAGTGGAAATAATTCAAACTACTTATTCACTGGCATAATACAAATAATAGACCATTAAAATAATTTTTATCAGTTCTCAGTCTGTATGATAAATTGTATATTAGAAAAATGATTTAGCTTATTGTCTCTCAGAAGTTATAAGCAAAATAATATAATTGTATGAAGAGGTGAAACGCAATCGAGTAATAAAAATAAAGATGGACCCTATCCCTGTGTAATGGTGTTTATCCCTACACCATTATACACGTTGTTCAAAAAATTCTTAATTCCTAGTATACCTATAGTGTATTATGCAAAGAAAAAAGCTCACTGAAAAAGAAATAGAAGAGCAAAAAAAGCAACAAAAAATGAGGATTGCTGTCTCTAGAGCTGCACGAAGAAGTGGAAAAATTAACAAAAAAGAAGGTAAAGTAAACAGTTCTAAAGCAAAAGCAAAAACACCAAGATCACAAAAAAAGATTGCAACTGTAAGAAAATCTCGTTATTAGAAAATTCTTAAAATCCTAGATGATACTAAGCTAAGTATGGTAAAAGATGAGTTCTTGAGGAATCTAAAATGTAAAACATGTGGATCAAAGTTTAGGTATCCTAAAAGACTAGAAAAACATCAACAAATTGCACATAATAAGAAAAAGGAAAAATGTAGAGGGTGTGATACTGAATTTGATTATTTGGAAGATCTAAGAAAACATAAAAAAGTTTGCAAGGGTAAGTCTGAAAATTCTTAAATTCCAAGTTTAATCTATAGTCAAAAGTGAAAAAACCACTAATCATTGCTATAGCTGCAGGTGTATCTTTAGCAGTAATAATTGGCGGAATAGTTGGAATTGAATCCTACCAACAGGCACTCTTACAAGAACAAATCAAACAGCAAAATCAGGATTTTTTAGATTCAATGCAAAAATTAGCCCAAGAACAAAATAAATCTCAAGTCATTCAAGAACCAATTCTAAAAACCGTACCTGAACAAACTCCAAAAATCATACCAGAAAATACGCAATTAAATAATTGCAAAGGCAGTGCTGGGTGTTATACAGAATATGTAACTAGAATAGTTGATGGAGATACAATCCATACAGCTAATATGATAATTCGTTTATCCCTAACAAATGCTCCTGAAACATACCAAGTTGGTTACAAAGAGGCTACTGAATTTACAAAAATGCTTTGCCCAGTTGGTTCAAAGATTCTAGTAGATCAAGATGATTTGCAGAAAAAAGATCAGTATGGTAGAATTTTAGCAAAGGTTTTTTGTGGGGACAAGAATCTCAACTCTGAATTACTGTACAATGGTCTTGCCACCATCTCAATACTATACTGCGCTACCAGTGAATTTTCAGAAGAGCCTTGGGCTAAAAGATATGGATGTGATTCTAGTGATTTTAAACCAAAATCTGTACCATCTATTCCTAAAACACAAGCCAGTTGTGACCCATCATATCCAGACTTTTGTATTCCGTCTCCGCCACCAGACTTGAATTGTAAAGATGTTTTACCACACAAAAAATTTAGAGTTATTGGGTCAGACCCACACGGATTTGATGGTGATAAAGATGGAATTGGTTGTGAATAAACATCTAAAAAATTCTTAATTCGCAAATTCTTTAACGATAATGTGTTATTTACTTTCAACCTTGAGAAGGAATTGAAGAAAGAGTATTTGTAGAAGTAATGTGTGGAATTTTTCTAATTTTACGTATAGCATCATCGATTTGTTCATCGGACTTTCCAATCAGTTTTACAAAAATATCACATTCTCCAAAAACACCCTTAGCTTCTGACACGGTATCCAACTTGATTAATTCTGAAATTATTTCATTTTCATGACCTGTATCACAATTGATTAACACATATGCAAATGCTGCAATGTTGGATGAATGAACAAGTTCTAAATCGAAATTAGAGTATAAAGATTGTTTGCCTGATATTTCATTGAACTCTGTAATTGAAACATTAAAGTCTCGTCTTATATTATCAAATATTTGGTCATCAGTATACAAACCGGATTTTCGTAATAACGATATTGATTTAATTATTGCATCTTTTGTTTTACTATCCAAGTCGCCAGTTTTGCGCATGGGTTTTCCCATGAATAAATATCAACTTTCTAAGTTATACTGATTTGGGTGAGGTTTTTGAACATTTTAGTTTCAAAGCATAAAATCCAAGTTTCTAAAGAACTAATTCTTCTTTTTTATTTTCTAAAAATTCTTAATTCCAAGTTTAACCTATAAAAAATATAGAAAATGACACTAATAGATGAAATAAAAGATTCAAAGACGAGCTTGGAAGAATATATGAAATTAAAGGAGGCAGATGTTGAAAATAAAAGAAAGCAGTTAGAAAGGGCAAAAAAACACCTGGCAGAACTTACTGCTCGGGTAGATGAATTTGAAAAAAAGATAGCAGAAATGGAAAATAAATAGAATATGAAAAATATTTTCTCAAAGATACTTGTAGTAGCTATAGTTGTAGTTGGTTTGTTATACATGGGTTACTTTTTTTTCAATTTTTTAAGATAACCCGCTAAAATTAATTTCAGACTCAAAAACCGCTCTAAGATTTCAAATCATAAACTGAAAAATTCTTATTATGATAGAGTAGATAGTAGTAACCTATACTCACATTCATCGCAATGACAGTTTTTCTTTTCGCATTCAGTATGAAGCATGCATAAACATGCAAAACACTTACTCATCATTATCCTAATGTCTATCGATTTACCTCTTTAACATTACCATTGATTTATTCTAGTTATAGGAAAATCTGAAAATTCTGAGATGCTAGATTATCAATTCCTCAAAGCATATAACTAAAACTTTCAATTAAAACAAGTAATGAATAAAATAATAATTCCTGTAATTGCAGGAATCTTAGCTCTAAGCATAGGACTAGCTCAAGACGTCTACGGACCACTAACACCACCAATACTTGACGATAGAAGTTATGAAAATGTCAAAGCAATTCCAAGCTGGATTGATAATAACTTCAAGTGGTATGGCGAAGGAAAAATTGCACAGGCAGACCTTCTAAACTCACTAAATTTCATGCTAGATAACGGTATAATGCATCTATCTGACAAGGCAGCTCAAGAAGTCAAATCCCTTAGAGAAGAAAACAAACAACTCCATGAAAAAATTGTCCAGTACAAAGAATCTGATTTAGATTTTGTAACTAGATCAATGGATACACCATCAACGGGACAAGCAGTTAATGCACTAGATGAGCAATCTAGTCAGCAAGCACTACACTATTTAAGAAAAGCATATGATCTTAATCCTACCCTTCAAACCAAAATAGTTCAATTTGATAAAGACCATGACAAATGGATAGATGTACTAAGCATTGATTGGGGTGGAATACATACAGAAGGAGATCCGGATAGACCAATAATTATTGGTAGAATTTATTCTCAAGGCCAAACCGGCGATATGGTTCTAAAGGGAAGTAAAATTAAGGAAAACTATGTCGATACTGCAAAACTAGCTCTAAAAACTGACTATGGAACAATACTAAATGCCATTGATACAGAATACAAATTGGTTAGCTCCAAAGTAAAACTTATGACAGAAATATCTGATAGAGTTTCAGAAATTACCGATAAAGATATGGCAAATCTTGATTCAATAAAAAAAGAGCTAGCATCAATTCAAACAAAACTAGATGTTCTAAAACTTCAAACTACTGAAATGCAAGAAATGAATCAATCATTTAATCTCCAATATTTGCAGCTACAACAAAAAATGCAAGATGAAAACAGGCAATTTACAATGCTCTCAAATGTTATGAAAACAAAACACGATACTGCAAAAAACTCAATTAGTAACATCCGTTAAAGCCCAAAAATCCTTTTTTTCTTTTTTATTTTCTAAAAATTCTCAATTCAATTAATTATCAGTGAATAATTATGTATTTTAGAATCAAAATTATGTGAATACCTGAAAGGACAGACACGTCTCTATAACGTATTAGGACCTACAGAATACATGAAATGCCTGCGGTGTAGTAAAGAGATGAATTCTTCCTCAAGTAGGGATATTGACGGTCAGAATACCGTTGGTAGAAGAGCTAGTATATTCAAATGTAGTTCATGTGGATATAATTTTCACCCACAGATAACTAC
>JAQBHA010000019.1:0-22777 GCA_032128215.1 Nitrososphaerota archaeon
ATTGAAGAATCAGGATGGATTACAAAACTGGCACCACCACTAGCCGCCCCTGCAAGAATTTTAATATTATGTTTTTCAGATTTTAGAAAGCCGTTGATAGCTGGTACTGGGCCAACATATGCAATATCTATAGAGTTAGCATACATGGATTCAATAACATGTGGTCCACTATCAAAAATTTTTGGTTCAATAATAGTTTGATTTCCAAGTCCTTCAGCAAATATTCCGGTTTCCATTCCAACAATTGGCACTAAATGACTTACAGATGGAAAAAATGCAACTCTAATTTTATTTTCTTGTTCACTTTGTCCTGACTGATAGATAATAGACACTATGCTGATTGCTGCTATTGTCACAATTCCAACAATAATCACGGAGCGAATTTTCATAAAACAGCGTTATATTCGATGGATAAATAATGTTCGGATTTTAGCTCAAGCTAGTATGAATTTTTCTTGTTCAAAAAATGAACCTTTGGTCTAATCATAATATTTAGACCGTTCCAAGCAAAACAACACAAAAAATAAAAGTACAGATACAGTCAGTGAGCTGCGTTATGACAGAAAAAGCTATTCTAGCATTCTCTGGGGGACTGGACACATCAGTAGTGGTAAAGTATCTCCAGGAAAAACATGGTATGGATGTCGTTACAGTTACAGTTGATGTTGGGCAAGGGGATAACCCAAATACAATTGCTGCCAAGGCAAAAAAGCTTGGAGTAAAAAAACATTACAATATTGATGCAAAAAAAGAATTTGCTATAAATTATATTTTTCCTTCAATAAAGGCTAATGCATTATATCAAAAAAAATATTGTCTTGCTACAGCTCTAGCTCGACCATTAATTGCAAAAAAAGTTCTTGAAATTGCAAGAAAGGAAAAAGTAACAGCGCTTGCACATGGTTGTTCTGGAAAAGGAAATGATCAAGTTAGGTTCGACATTACAATGCGTGCTGGATCAAATCTTCCAATTATTGCACCAATAAGGGATTTGAATTTGGATAGAACAACAGAATTAAAGTTTGCAAAAAAACATGGAATAAAAATTGATACTGTAGCCAAAAAATTTAGTATTGATCAGAATCTATGGGGAAGGGCAATAGAAGGAGGAGTGTTAGAAGATGCATACAAGGAACCACCTGATGATGCATTTATTTGGGTAAAGACAAAAAATTTACCTGCAACTCCTAGCTATATTGAAATAAAATTTGAAAAAGGCATTCCTGTGGCAGTTGATGGAAAATCTAAAGATCCTGTTCAATTAATTGAATATATCAACAAAAAAGCAGGGGCTGCTGGAATAGGAATTGTCGATCATATAGAAGATAGAGTAGTTGGAATAAAATCACGTGAAGTTTACGAAACACCCGCAGCAATTTGTCTTATTGAGGCTCACTCGGATTTAGAAAAAATGGTGCATACCAAACATGAAACAAAATTCAAATCCATTGTAGATGATGAATGGTCATGGCTAGTATATTCTGGATTGTGGGAAGATCCATTAAAGAGGGATCTAGATTCATTTATCGATCACACACAAAAATATGTTAGTGGGACGGTAAAAATCAAAATGTACAAAGGAAGTTTACGCGTAGTAGGACGTAAATCGAGGTATTCATTGTATAGCCATGTCATCGCAACTTATGGAGAAGGATCAACTTTCGATCAGAAACTGGCTAAAGGTTTCATTGAATTGTGGGGAATGCAGTCAACAGAAGCTAATAAATTACATAAGAATCGGTGAATGAAATCGATGAACTGTCCCGAATGTGATGCAAGTATAAACATCCCTGACGACGCCGCGGTAGGAGAAATTGTCTCTTGTCCTGATTGTGGAGCAGACTTTGAGATCTCCAAAAAAGATGGAACAAAGGTCGAATTAAAACAAGCAGAAACTGTAGGCGAAGATTGGGGAGAGTAATTGTCAAAAATTGGTATCATTTTTGACAGACTAAGATTGGAAGAAAAGATGCTTGAAAAACAAGCAGTGGATCTTGGTCACGATGCAACTATGATTGACGCTAAAATTACCTATTTTAATACTGATAGTCAAAAAAATGATTTTAACTTTGGGGAAATAGTTTTAGAGCGATGCATTAGTTACTTTAGAGGCCTTCATTTTACAGCTTGTTTAGAATTCTTAGGAATTCCTGTAATTAACAAATTTGATGTAGCTAGTAAATGCGGGGATAAGCTTATCATGTCGTTACTTTTGAAAAAAAATAACGTACCAACTCCCAAAACGTACTTTTCGTTTTCAGCTGATGCTGCAAAAGAAAATATTGAAAAAGTTGGATATCCTCTAGTCTTAAAACCGATTGTTGGCAGTTGGGGCAGAGGAGTAATGCCATTAAAAGACAGAGACACCGTAGAAGCTATGTTTGAGCTACGTGAATTAAGTGATGGTCCACATGATAGAATTTTTTATCTTCAAGAATTAGTTAAACGCCCACCAAGAGATATTCGTGTAATTACTGTAGGAGATCGGGCCATATCAGCCATGTACAGAAAGTCATCGGGGGGTTTTAAAACAAATATTGCATTAGGCGCAGAACCTGAACTATGTGAAATTACTAAAGAATTAGAGGATATTTGCGCAAAGGCTTCTCAAGCAGTTGGGGGGGGAATTTTAGGTGTGGATTTGATGGAAGATGAAAAAAATGGCCTTGTAGTACATGAAGTAAATAACACTGTAGAGTTTAAGGGATTAGCAAAAGTTTCAAAATATAATATCCCAAAAGAAATGGTAGAATATGCAGTAAATTCTGCTAGGAAATAAATTATAGTAATTTACGAGGAGAATGGCTATGAAAGTTGGAGTAGTTGGCGCGTCGGGATACGTAGGTGGAGAAACACTACGACTATTGGTAAATCATCCTGAAGTAGAAATAACAATGGTAACTTCAAGACAACATGTTGGAGAATATATACATAGAATACAACCAAGTTTGAAAAGTTTTACAGATCTTACATTTTCTGAGCTTGATTATGAAAAAATGTCAGACAAGTGTGATCTGGTATTTACTGCGGTTCCTCATGGAACTGCAACAGAAATTGTAAAAACATTGTATGATAGAGGAATGAAGATAATTGATCTTAGTGCAGATTACAGATTACATAATCAAGAAGATTACGATAAATGGTACGGTTGGGAACATCCTCATCCAGATTATTTAAAAAAATCTGTTTTTGGAGTTCCAGAACTTCATAGAGAGAAAATTAAAAATGCACAACTTGTGTCGTGTCCTGGATGTATGGCAGTAACTTCACTACTAGCATTAGCACCTTTGATAAGAAATGATTTAATTGATACTGAACATATTATAGTTGATTCAAAAATTGGTTCATCTGGTGCGGGTTCTGGATCAGGTACAGCTCATGCAATGCGTGCAGGAGTTATTCGTCCATACAAACCTGCAAAACATAGACATACTGGAGAAATAGAACAAGAATTAAGTGAGATTGCTGGAAAAAAAATTCATGTATCAATGAGTCCACACGCAGTTGATGTAGTGCGTGGAATTTTATGCACTAACCATACATTCATGAAAAAAGACCTTGAAGAAAAAGAAATATGGAAATTATATCGTGATGCATATGGTAGTGAAAAGTTTATCAGATTAATTCGAGATAAAAAAGGATTATACAAATTTCCAGATCCTAAGTTTGTAGTTGGTTCAAATTTTTGTGATATTGGTTTTGATTTAGATGAAGATAATCATAGACTTATTGCATTATCAGCATCAGATAATCTTATGAAAGGTGCTGCAGGGTCTGCCATACAAAACATGAATATCATGTCAGGCTTTGATGAAATGGAAGGTCTAAAATATACTCCACTCACACCAGTATAACAAATGATTATAATCAAAATTGGAGGAAGTGTTGTAGATGATTTACATCCAAGTACAATAGCAGATATTAAAAAAATTTCAGAGCAGGAGGGGGTAATTATTGTTCATGGTGGCGGAAAAGAGGTCACTAAAGTTTGCCAGCAGTTAGGAAAAGAACCAAAATTTGTCACTTCCCCAAGTGGAATAAAAAGCAGATACACTGACAAAGAAACTGCAGAAATATTTACAATGGTAATGTCGGGTAGAATAAACAAAAATATCGTAAGAATGCTACAACAAAATGGAATTAATGCGGTTGGATTATCTGGAGTAGACGGAAAAATAATTCAAGCTAACAGGAAAAAAAAATTACTAATTATAAATGAGAAAGGACGGAAACAGGCAATAGATGGAGGATATACAGGAAAAATTTCCAATGTTAATGATTCATTGATTAAATTATTAGTAAAGCAAGGAATCATTCCAGTTATTTCGCCTATTGCACTCTCAGAAGAATCAGAGTTTCTTAATGTTGATGGAGATAGAGCAGCTGCGTATGTTGCTGGAAAGATTCAGAGTGATAAAGTTTTGTTCCTAACAAATGTGGATGGATTATTAATGGATGAAAAACTAGTAAACAATCTGACTCTTGAGGAAGCAAAAGCAATTATGCCCAAGGTAGGATTTGGAATGGAAAAAAAGATCCTAGCTGCAACTGAAGCATTAGAAATGGGAGTAAAAGAGGCACTAATTGCAAATGGACAAAGAGAAAATCCTATATCAGCAGCTATAGCCCATCATAAATGCACGGTAATTCAAAAATGACTGAAGAGCAATTCACTGGGAATCTGTACCAGAGGTTTCCAGTTACAATAGAGAGGGGATTGGGGTCTCATGTTTGGGATGTAAATGGTAAAGAGTACATAGATTGTATGGGTGGGTATGGAGTGGCATTAGTAGGTCATCGAAATGAACGTGTTGTTAATGCAATAAAATCACAACTTGAAAAAATAATTACTGTTCATAGCTCATTATACAACCAAACCAGAGAAAAATTTCTAGAAAATTTAATTAGCATTGCTCCAAAGAGTTTATCTCAAGTTCATTTAAACAACAGCGGAACAGAAGCAATTGAAGCTGCTCTAAAATTTGCAAGAAAATTTACTCAGAAAAAGGGAATGATTGCAATGAATGGTTCATACCATGGAAAATCTATGGGAGCATTATCACTTACTTTTAATCCAAAATATAGGAAGGAATTCGAACCACTAGTAGAGAAGGTTTCGTTTTCTCCTTTTGGGGATATTGATGCATTACGTTCTAAAATTGATGATGATACAGGTTTTGTAATTTTAGAACCAATTCAAGGTGAAAGTGGCATTCATGTAGCACCAGATGGGTTTTTACAAGATGTAAGAAAACTATGCGACGAACGTGGAATTCTTCTAATTTTTGACGAAATTCAATCAGGGTTTGGCAGAACAGGACGAATGTGGGCAGGAGAACACTGGAATACAACACCAGACATAATGTGTCTTGCAAAAGGAATTGCTGGAGGAATACCAATGGGTGCAACACTAGTCAGACCAGATATACTAGCGTGTATGAAAAAAGGAGAGCATTCATCTACTTTTGGTGGGAACCCTGTGTCATGTGCGGCAGGAACAGCTGCAATTCAAGCCCTAACACAGGATGGTTTAATTCAGAATGCAGAAAAGATGGGTAAAATATTCCGAGATGGATTAGAACAATTAAAAGATAAACATAAAATAATTCGGGAAGTACGTGGAAAAGGCCTAATGATTGGAATAGAATTAAAGTTTGATGTAAAAGATATTCTTATGGATGGTATTGAAAAAGGAGTACTTTTGTTATATTCAGGCCGAAATATTATCAGGTTGTTACCTCCACTAGTTATATCAGAAGAAGATATTACGAAGGTTTTAGAGACATTAGATATATTATTTAGTGCTGAGGAAAAAAGGAATCATGCATAAAGACAATATTGATGAAAAAATAATAGAATTTTTAAGAAATGACTCTAGGGAATCATTTGTAGATATTGGAAAAAAACTAAAATTATCAGAATCTGCAGTGCGAAGAAGAGTAAAAAATTTAGTAGATAGTGGTACGATTAAAAAATTTACAGTTGAAGTTGGAGTAGGAAATTCTACAAGCGCAATTGTTTTAATTTCAGTGGAATCTTCTATGGATACATCCAAAGTTTCATCAAAGCTTACAAAACTGGCTGGAGTAAAAACCGTCTATGAAATAACTGGTCAATATGACATTACAGTAATTATTAGTGCTCCAAATATTAATGAAATTAACGAGTGTATTGATGCATTACGAAAGATACCTGGTGTTTCAGATACCAATACAGTAATTATTCTTAGAACAATTACATAAAACGAGATTCGGATAATATTTTTTATTATTAACTAAAACAGGATCAAATAATTCATATTCAGACGAAGTTAGTACGGATATGTTTATATTCTTTGTATATAACAACTAAATTCGCTATGAATGATCCGAATTACTATGCAGACCAATACAATGCATACGACAAGAAACCAAAAAAGATACGAATCTTAGATAGCACCCTACGTGAAGGTGAACAACATCCAGGAGTTTCTTTTAGCATCAAACAAAGAATACAGATAGCGTGGATGCTTGATTATTTTGGAGTTGATCAAATTGAAATTTCACCTGTGGTATCAAAGGATCACTTTGAATCTACTAAAACAATAATCAAACAGGGCTTAAAAGCAGATATTGTTTCTCATGGAAGAGCGTTAAAAGAAGATATTGATGTATCATTAAAATGTGATGCGACGTGGACTGCAGCTTATCTAGGAATTTCAGACATCCATCTTAAAGACAAGTTAAGAATTACACGACAAGAAGCATTAGAAAGAGCAGTAGGAACTGTTGAATATGCAAAATCTCATGGCCTTAAAATTAGGTTTACAGTAGAAGACGGTAGTAGAGCTGAGCCAAAATTTTTACTTCAGGTTTGTAAAGCAATTGAAGAGGCTGGTGTAGATAGAATCAGTCTACCAGATACTGTTGGGATAATGAGACCTATAGGTATGTATAATTTTGTACAATCTGTTCGTAAAGAAATCGATGTTCCACTAGATGCTCATGTACATAATGATATTGGTTTTGCATTAGCTAATGCGTTTGCTGCATGTGATGCAGGAGCAGATCAAATTCATACAACCATTGATGGGATTGGAGAAAGGACTGGAATTCCTTCTCTTGCAGAAACTGCAGTAGCACTTACATATTTGTACAAATCTCCTAATGATTTTAGACTGGATATGTTAATGGATCTTTCAAGGCTAATCGAGCAATACACCTCAATAAAACCATATGACTCTAAACCAATAGTTGGATCATCTGCATACAAACACAAGGCAGGTACTCACTTGGCAGCAATACTAAAAAATCCGGCAGCATACGAACCTATTCCACCAAAAGTTGTAGGAAATAGAAGAAGAATAGTTTTTGGAGAATTAGCAGGAAAAACTGGAGCTGCTTATCTTATGTCACTTTTAGGTCTCAAAAAAGATGATGAGGGGGCAAAAGAGGTGGCCTTGGGTCTCAAAAACCTTCGATTGGGGGACCTAATTGAAATCCCTCTAGAAGACAGGCTTGAAAGAAAGATAATTAATGACAAAAAAGGAACCAAAGGAGAGGAAACAAGATGAGTAAATGTCCTGAATGTGATGCAAATATTTCTATTCCAGATGATGCTCTGGAAGGAGAAATTATAACCTGTCCTGATTGTGGAGCAAGTTTTGAACTAATCAAGGGAGTAGATGGATTTGATCTAAAACCTGCACAGACAGTAGGAGAGGACTGGGGGCAGTGACCCCTGAAGTTACTGTTCTTTATGACACCATCCGATGGGAAGAAAAGGCACTCTTAGAGGCGGGTAAAAAAAAGAACGTAAATATTCAGATGGTAGATTGTAAAAAATTATCGTTAGATCTGGACAAAAAACCAGACGATTATGGAATCGTTTTACAAAGATGTGTAAGCTATTATAGAAATCTACACTCCACTGCAGGATTGGAAGGAATGGGAGTTGATGTAGTAAATTGTCTCAACACTGGAATATTTGCAGGCAATAAACTGTTCACACATATGCTCTTAAAAAAACATGGAATTGCTACTCCATTTGCAACAGTGTCTTTTTCTAAAGAGGCTGCGCTTGAAACATTGGAAAAACATGGATATCCTCAAGTAATCAAGCCAACAGTTGGGAGTTGGGGTAGAATGGTCTCTAAAATTAATGATAGTGATTCTGCAGAAGGAATTATTGAAAGTAGAGAAAAAATGTATCCAATTTATCAAATTCATTATCTAGAAGAATTTGTTCAACGACCTCCACGAGACATTAGAGCAATTGTAGTTGGAGACAAAATAGTTGCTGCAATTTATAGAAGTTCCGGAAATGGTTCTTGGAAAACTAACATGGCATTAGGTGGGGTCGCCGAAGAATGCAAGGTTTCCAAGGAGATGGAAGATATATGTATTAAGGCAAAAAATGCAGTTCAAGGACAAATAGTAGGAGTAGATTTGATGGAAAGTAAAGATAAAGGATTGGTAGTTCATGAAATAAACAATACGACAGAGTACAAGAATACAGTTAGGGTTTGTGAAGTAGATATCCCATCATTAATGATTGATTATGTAGTAAATTTATCAAAGTAAGAAATGAACACCTCTTTTACAGTCACCCCCAGATTTTGCATAAAGATGCTAGAAAAGGCACTTAGGTTATACACACCGTCACTGAGCGAAAAGCCATTGGCAGATTTTCTTGCAGACAAGTGTGATGATCTAAGCTTTGACGATATACGAATTGATGAAGTAGGTAATTTGATAGCTACAAAAGGTTCTGGGTCACCAAGAATTCTTTTGTGTGGTCATATGGATACAGTGCCTGGTAAAATCAAGGTAAGAAAAGAAGGTGATTGGCTATATGGGCGTGGAGCTTCAGATGCAAAGACTCCATTAATGGCAATGTTATTTGCTGCGGCATCTATCCAAAACGATAGTGGAACGGTAATTTTTGTCGGAGCTGTAGATGAAGAAGGAAATGCAACTGGAATAAAAAATCTAGTAAAAAGTAAACTAGACATTGATTATGCAATTTTCGGAGAACCAAGTGGAATTAAACAAGTAACAATTGCGTATAAAGGACGTATTGCGATTAATCTAAAAATAAATGTAGGTAACAGCTCTCATGCAAGTGCACCATGGCTTTCAAAAAATGCCATTGAAGAATCTATGATATTTACTACCGAATTAAAAAATGTCTTAGAATCAGGACAAGAAAACAAGAAAAGGGGAATGTTGCTAACAGCTACAGTTACTGAAATAACAGGTGGAACGAGTCACAATGTTACTCCAAAAGAATGCGATGTAATTATGGATATTAGAATTCCAGTGGATATGAATTGCAAAATGATTGAACAAAAAATATCAACTTTGGTACAAGAGATTTCAAAAAAGCGGAAGGTTGAAGCTTTTCATTCTATACTGGATGAAACCGAACCCTTTGAGGCTTCTCATAATTCTCCTCTAGTTAGAGCATTTACTTTGGGGATTATGGACGTCGAACATTCTAGACCTACTCTAATTCGTAAAACTGGAACTGGCGACATGAATGTTATAGGCAATCAGCTTCACATCCCTGTGGTAACTTATGGCCCAGGGGATCCACATGCATCTCACACCATCGATGAAAAAGTATCCATTGATGAATACCTTCGTGGAATTGAGGTTCTCAAAAAGACGTTACAGCATTTAAAAAGACTACATGACAGAGCAAAATAATGCTGTGGTTTGTAGGTCTTGGGCTATCAGGCATAGATTCAATTTCTATTAAAACACAAAAACTGCTTGAGGATGCAGATGTGGTATACCTGGAACAGTTTACTAGTCCGATAACTAAATCTGAATTAACTAAAATTAAAAAGATCGTAAAAGGAGAATTCAAAATTGGAAAACGATGGATTGTTGAAGATGGTAAAGAGATTCTAAATAATTCAAAGAAAAAAAAAGTATTGCTCCTAACCTATGGAGATCCCTATATCGCTACAACTCATATTGAATTACGAACAAGGGCAATTAAAAATAAAATTAAAACAGGTACAATTCATGCTGCTTCTTCAATAACAGCACTTGTTGGAGAATGCGGACTGCACTATTACAAAGTTGGACGGATAGTAACTGTGATGAATGATCTAAAATCAATGACAACCCCATATTATGGCATATATGAAAACGC
The DNA here is from genome assembly GCA_032128215.1 of Nitrososphaerota archaeon. Lineage (GTDB taxonomy): Archaea > Thermoproteota > Nitrososphaeria > Nitrososphaerales > Nitrosopumilaceae > CSP1-1. The sequence continues at coordinate 10,144 of JAQBHA010000019.1, forward strand.
TTTAGCTGGATACCATACTATACTCCTTTTAGAATATAATCAAGATGCAGAGTTTTTTTTTGAACCTCTTGACGCACTTTCAGATTTATTAAAAACTGAAAATGAACAGAACCGAAAAGTTGTTTTTCCATCTACTTTTGCAATTATTGCTTCTCGGATAGGATTCAAAAATCAAGCCATTACGGCTGGAAAGATTTCAAATCTAATGAAAAAAAGTTTTGGAAAACCACCACACACCATAATAATACCAGGTAATTTTCATTTTACAGAATCAGATGCACTCAAAGTGTTAGGAGAGTGTATTGATGATCCTTTTGATAATTCTAAAAATATTAAAAAAATTTCAAATCAAATGCTTGAAAAGTATGTTCCAATGGTAAGAAAGGCTTTGGAAGAAATTGGCCCCCATTATCAAAATTCAAAGGAATTTCAAGAGGTTCTAGAAAATGCTGAATTGTATATTAAAGACGCAGAAAAATTTCTTGAAGAGGGCAAAGACGAAGTGGCGATATTAAGCATAGGATATGCAGATGGATTAGTTGATGCTTTACGAATTGCAAAGGGGCTAGAACCAAGAATCTAGTTAGAACGATGAATTAAAAAAGAGAGAGAATGGGTTAGTAATAATTGGATTTACTAGACAAAACCATTTTATCAGCTATGTTAGTAGGAACTTTTACCAATCTCAATGCGATAGAGATTGTTAAGAAAAAAAATTTCTTGCCAGAGGATTATATTATTTCAAGGATAGACAGTCTAATTAAAAATGGGCTTGTAGAACCAGACAAAAAAACACTAACAGATGTAGGTAGAACATCTTTAAGAGTTGTATTAGCCGGAGGTGTATTTGATATTATTCACCCTGGTCACATATACACTCTTAATTCAGCAAAATCATTAGGAGATGTCCTAATCGTTGTAGTTGCTACCGACATAACAGCACAAAAAATGAAGAACAGAATTCCTCTCCATAATCAAGAACAAAGAAAAAAACTTGTAAACTCTTTGTCTATGGTGGATCTTTGTTTGATTGGACATGAGGGAGATATTTTCAAAACGGTTGAGACTATTAGACCTGAAATTATAGCTTTAGGATATGATCAAGTCCATCAGGAGAAGTTCATTACAGATGGATGTAGTAAATTAAATTTAGAAGTAAAAGTTGCTCGATTACAATCACCAAATCCAGAAATATCAAGCTCAAAAATTGAAGAAAAATATGGAGAAAACATTCATGATATTTAGTCAAATTTTTTAAAAAATAAAATAATTTTTAATTCTTTATAGGTATACGAATAGTTAGTTTAGAATTATCTTGCAATTTTCCAGTTTTTCGAATATTTGTTTTTGAAATTAACTCTATTATTGAATCATCGTGATGAGTACGTTCTAAAATTATTAATTCACAGTCAATTGAGTTGTTTAGTTTTCCTTTAAAACATTTCACCCAACCATAAGTCCTCTTGCTATCACAGAATCCCTTGATGTTAACTCCATTTAGTGTACGAAATTGTTGCACTGCTTCAATGTACTCTTTTTTATGTAACTTTACATTTAGCGTGCCAGGAAATGGAACATAGTTTATTTTAGATTTGAATTGTTTGGTATATCCTTTAAGCGACATGTAATAAGCTCCTTCACCCATCCCACTAACAAGAGTTCCTTTCAATTCTATAAAAGATGGGACTGAACTCAAGCTTGATTTTAGAATCGATGATAATTTTACCATTTCAGAATATCCTTTTGTTGTTATTTTTACAGAAAACTTTCTTCCATTGATAATTCGTTCTATGAACCCATCTTCTTCTAATTCTCGAAGATGCTGCGATGCAGATTGTTGGGATTTTTTGATGCTTTTTCCCAGGGATGAAGTGGTTATTGGTACAAAGTTATGCCTAGCTCCCTGAGCGATTAATTTGGATAGCGTTAGTATGTGCTGAACCTTAAGTTCTGTCATAGATTCTAGGCAATACCAAGTTCAGCAAAGGTTTTGAGTTTCAATCCATCGGTGCTAACAAGTTTAGCAACACGATGGCCCACAACACATTCAACACCTGCTTGTTTTGCACCATCAAGTAAGCGTTGGGTAATAATACCATCCAAAACAAGATATTTTATTCCAGATTGAGTTGAAAGTTTGTCAACGACTTCACTTATAGGAACTTTAAAAATTTCTTTTAGATTGGAATCGATAGCTACTGCTTCCAAACTTTCGTTCAAATCTGGATAAACTTTGTTTGCAAGTTCTGCAAGAGGTTTATCATCTGGATCACTCATGGTTGGTTTTGAAACTTCTTTGTTCATATCTGTAGCAGTATCTTTGAGGATATCATCAATTTGTTGAGGGGTCAACTCCTCTACTTCAACATCTTTTGGCGCTCTAAGTTCTACATCAATGTGTACAAGGGACTTTAGCTCTTTTAAAATAAATCCACCTGCTCTATCTCCGTCTAAAAATGCAACTACTTTTTCTTTCTTATCACATAGTTCTTTAATAGAATCATCTATTTTAGCACCTTCAATTGCAAGAGCGTTATCATATCCGGCTCTAAGCAGGTTAATTATATCAGCTCTACCTTCTACTAAAATAATCCATGGAGAGTCAAATACCCCATCACTACATGGTAATTTTTCTTTCCCATATGTTGCTAGCCTACCTGTGTCTCCTTCGTGCACATCTTTTAACATAGTATCACCCTCACTAACTGATTTTGTTGACCATTTTTGTTTGATTTCTTTTGCACGTTTTACAATATCTTCTTTTTTTGATGCTCGGATATCATCGATTGCATCTAATGCAAATTTACAATCAAACGGACCAACTTTATCAATACTTTCTATAGCTGCAGCAATTAATGCACAAGTATCAATATCTGTACTCATAGGAAGTAAAGCGTTACCTTTTGTTGTGTTAGTTGATGAAGAAGTATTTACTTCTATTCGACCAACTTTAGATACTCTCTGAAGCTCGTTTAGATTCATCTCTGGGCCTAACAGTCCTTCCGTTTGGCCAAAGATAGCTCCGATTATATCTGCTCTTTCAACGAGCCCATCAACATCGAAGGATAGTTTAACATGATACTTGACAATTCCTGATTGAGGCAATACATTTTCTCCTTTATAATCAACTAACTCTCATTTTTTTTCAAGGATATAAGTGCTTATCAGAAAAAATCACACATATCATATGATATAAAAAAATTGAATAAAAAAATAGTACCTCTAGGGAAATTCAAAAATTGTAAAAAGTAAGATTTTATTCGGTACTAAATGAACTACCACAAGAGCAGGATTTTTTCACGTTTGGATTGTTTATTTTAAATCCAGATCCCATTAGACTTTCGATATAGTCAACGTTAGCTCCCTTTAGATGATCTTGACTGTAACTGTCAATGAGTATTTTAACACCATTTTCTTCTATGACAGAATCATCTTCTTCTGGTTTTGTTTCAAAACCCATTCCATATGAAAGACCAGAGCAACCTCCACCTTGAACATATACTCTAAGATATTCAGGGTGTTCAGATTCTTCTTTCATGAATTCATGGATCTTCTCTGCTGCTTTTTGAGTTACTGTTACTAATTTCTCAGTTTGTTCAGTTGCCATATAATACAAAATGTTGTTACTAATTATAATAAGCTTTTCCCACCCAACCTACTAGTAATTCAATAAATGGTGATAAAAATTAGGAAAAGCTTACTTTTTTGATTTATTTACAAAAGCAGTCATTCGCTCTTCTCGATCTGGGTGAGTAAAACAATTTCTCCACGCCAAGAGTTCTATTCCAAGACCTGTATCCAGATCTGCATTTCTACCTTTGTTGATTGCAGCTTTTGACATTCTTACTGCAATGGCAGAGTTTCCAGCTATTGTTTTTGCCATCGTCATTGTTTCATCCATCAAAGTTGAAAGTTCTACTACATGGTTTACCAAACCAATTTCTCGAGCTTCGTCTGCTTTGATCATCTTTCCAGTATAGACCATCTCCTTTGCTTTTGCAATTCCAACAATTCTCATTAATCTCTGTGTACCTCCCCATCCAGGTGGTATTCCGATGGTTACTTCAGGTTGACCCATCCTTGCAGTATTTGCTGCAATTCTAATATCACAAGACATTGCAAGTTCACACCCACCACCTAATGCAAATCCGTTGATAGCTGCAATTGTTGGTTGTTTAACGTTTTCAACAGTTGCAGTTACAAGCTGACCAAGTTTAGCATATTCTTCAGATTCGTCAGGAGATATTTTAGACATGTATTCTATATCTGCTCCTGCAGAAAAAGCTTTATCGCCCTCACCAGTCAGAATGATGACCTTAACAGTATCATCCTTGCCAAGATTTTCAAAAATATTTACAAGCTCTTTTGCTACATCCATATTCATTGCATTAAGTTTGTCAGGTCTGTTAATTTTGACTGTACATATGCCATCAGATATTGAGGTAGTCACAAGAGACATAATCTTATTCGAATTTTTGCAGGACTTAAATGTTATCTAGAAACTTTTACATTTCCCCATTGTGCTAAAGCAGATGCAGCTGCTACCCAAGTCCGAAGGTCTTGGTAAACTGGAACATTGTGTTTCTCAACTAATTTTATCATTTTTTCAGTATATGGACCACCATTACAGCCAACTACAAGTGGTTTCTTCTGTTTCTTTGAGAAATCAGCTAGATAACCAACAATTGTTTCTTCAAGTGGATCATCTTGGAAAACAAACCATGGCATAGCAATATCAATATTTTTTTCATCATAAAATTGCTGAATAACAAATCTATAATCATCTGCAGTTGCACCACCACCTACATCTGCTGGATTACCATTATGAATAGGAACAGTTGGTGGAAAACGAGCCTTCATTTTTTTGAGAAGTCGTGGCGATAACTTTCCTATTGTAAGACCTAATCTTTCTAAATGATCAATTCCACCAATCATTGGACCAGCGCCATTACTAGTCATAGCAACACGATTACCCTTTGCAGGAGGTTGCCATGCAAGTGCCTTTAAGACTCCAACTAGTTCTTGATAACTATCAACTGAAATAATTCCTGCTTGTTTGAATGCACCCATAATGATTGCATTTGAACCACCGAGAGAACCTGTATGTGATGCAGCTTGTTTTGCACCTGCAGCAGACCTTCCACTCTTCCAAATAACGATTGGTTTCTTGTTATCTTTCATTACTTTTTTAGCAGTATTGATGAATTTTCTTCCATCTCCAAAGCCTTCAACGTATAATCCAATTACTTTTGTTTGAGGATCATTTGCAGCATACCATATCATGTCTGCTTCATCAACATCAGAGCGATTACCATAACTGATCATTTTTGATAAACCAAACACATCAGCACTTTCTAACATACTAATTCCCATTGTTCCACTTTGTGAGAAAAATGCAACATTTCCTAATTTTGAACGTATCATTCTTTCTTGTCCTTGGAATGCACAATCAAGACGATTTGCAGCGTTGAACATTCCAATACAATTAGGGCCAATTACACGGATTTTGTGTTTTAGGGATAATTCTTTTACTTCAGCTTCCATTGCAGCCCTGTTACCACCAAGCTCTTTACCGCCACCAGAAACTATTACAACATTATGAATTCCTTTCTTAGCACATGTTTTCATAATAGGTCCACATGCTGCAAGATCAATACAGACAACAACCAGATCAACCTTTTCGGTTATTGCATCTAATGTTGGATAACATTTGATTCCAAGAATTGACTTTTGTTTAGGATTAATTGGATACACTTTACCTTTGTAATCTTGTTTTCCAAGTGCATCTAGTACAGAATTACCAATCTTTCCAGGAGTTGCAGATGCTCCTACTAGCGCAACCGACTTTGGAGTGAAAAATTGCTCCATAGATTCCTTGTTTGGTTTTGCTTTAGAAATGGAATTTTTCTTTAATTCTTTGTTGAGAATAATTTTTGCGTCAACTACATAATGTGATTTTGGATAAACAATTACTGGGTTAAAGTCGACGCTGTTAATATAATCAGCATTTTCAGTGCCTAATTTTCCAATTTGTACCAACATTGTTGCAACCATATTAAGATCAATTGGTGCACTTCCTCTGAATCCTTTGAGAAGTTTTGAACCTTTGAGTTCATTAATCATAGATTTTGCATCTGAAGTTGTAATTGGAAGCATTCTAAATGCAACATCTTTCATAACTTCAGTCATTATACCTCCCAGTCCGGCCATAATGATAGGACCAAATTGAGAATCGTTTTGAATACCTACAATTAGTTCAACACCTTTTGGAACCATTTTTTCAAGTAAGATTCCTTTTACATGAACTCCTTTCTTTTTTGAAAGCCTTCCATACATATCGTTGAATGTTTTTTTAACATCGTTTACATTATCAATTCCAACCTTCACTCCACCAACATCTGTTTTGTGAAGAATTTGAGGAGAAACTACTTTCATTACTAGGGGAAAACCAAGTTTTTTTGCAGCCCTTACTGCTTCGTCAGGTGATTTTACTAAAGCATAACCAGGTACTGTTATATGATAATTTTTTAAAATTGATTTAGCAAGTTCCTCTGTTATTACTTTATGATCTGTCTTGATTGTTTGATCAAAGATTTGAGAAACAGAGTTCATAATTAGATCGAAAGAAATCTAAATCATATATTAAACTTTGGTCAAAGATGGAATGTTGATTTGAAATTTTTATAAAAAATCTTCATATTGTTTTGAACAATTGGAATTTTTTCATCTATCTCATGACGAATATTATTAGGATTAATGTATGATGTTTCTTTGAGTTTTTCTTCTGTCTTATCTAGCCATAATTTAATAATTTTTTTATCAACTTCTAAATGAAATTGGACTCCAACTGCACTCTCTAATTGAAATGCTTGGTTTTCATAATTTTCGGAGTGAGCCATTCTCGTTGAATTATCTGGAAGACTAAATGTATCACTATGCCAATGAAAGACAGTCATAGGGCTTTTTATTCCAGAAAATAATTTTGAATTATTATCAAGGATCAAGTCATTATAGAAACCTATTTCTTTTTTAGGTCCAGTAAACACCTTTGCACCAAAAGCTTTTGCAATTAATTGAGAACCAAGACAAATTCCTAATACAGGAATTTTATTTATTACAAAATTTCTAATTAACTTTTGCTCGTCTAGTAAATAAGAATTATTATCATTTGCACTTTCAGAAGCTCCTAATATAACAAGCAATTGGAAATTGTCTGTTGGGATTTTTTCTTGTTTAGCATAAACTGTTCGTAGTCTAAATCCATCAGATTCTAACAGATTCCCCAAAGTTCCAATGCCTTCCATTTTTGAATTTTGTATTACCAAAATATCTGTCATTTTATTAATTTCCTAAAAACTTCTTAATATGTCAAAGGAGTAGTAGTAACATCATGATGGTTTCAGAACAAGAAATTCAGGATCTAAAAAATTTCATAGTTTTACTTAATTCAAAATCAGATAGCGCTGTAATTGTAGAGGGAAAACATGATTCTGAGGCATTAAAGAAGATAGGATTCTCAGGTAAAGTACTAGAATTTCACAAGTTTCATGGATTGAGAAAATTTGCAGATATGGTTTCAGAATACAATAGTTTGATAATTCTCTTAGATAGAGATCGAAAGGGAAGATATCTTACTACAAAAATTATTGAGCAATTAGAACGTAGGGTAAAGATTGATCTTTCATTTAAGAGAAAGCTTGTATCTATTACTAAAGGTAAAGTTCGTTTTATTGAAGAACTGAATTGTTACAAATCTTTTTTGTAATAAAATAAATTCTAAGGCCAGAGGCCTCTTTGATTGAATGCTTCCACTACACGGCCTACTGCCAACACCATTGCTGCTCGACGCATATCAACATTATGTTTCTTTGAAAGTGCATATGTATCTCTGAAACCTCGAGTTATGTGGTCTTCCATTTTCTTTGCTACCTCATTAAATGTCCAATAGTATCCCATGTTATTTTGTACCCATTCAAGATATGATATGCATACTCCACCAGAGTTTGCCAAAATATCAGGAATGACTATTATCTTCTTTTTGTAGATAATAGGATCTGCTTCAGGTAACGTTGGGCCATTTGCAGCTTCAGCAATAATTTTACATTTTAAATTATTTGCAATCTTTGCATTAATTTGGTTTTCAAGTGCGGCTGGAACGAGAATATCACATTTTGTTGTAAGTAATTCTTCAGTAGATATTTTCTTACTACCAGGGTAACCTAGTAGAGAGCCCTTCTTTTGCTTGTATTCAATTAGTTTGTTAACTTTAATGCCACTTGGATTAATTATAGCGCCCTTTGAATCACTTGCAGCTATTACTTTTGCGCCCATCTTTTCTAGATATTCACCTGCAAAGGTTGCAGCGTTTCCAAAACCCTGAAGGACTACTTTTGCGCCCTTTAGTTTGAGTTTCACTATCTTGGCTGCTTCTCGGACACAGTATGCAGCACCAAGTCCAGTTGCTACGTTTCTAGCTAATGAACCACCCATTGAAATTGGTTTTCCTGTAATTACTCCTGGTTGATACGTAACGCCATGTAATTTTCCATAAGTATCCATAATCTGTGTCATTTCTTTGCCAGTTGTGTAAACATCAGGAGCAGGTACATCCTTTTTTGGTCCTATAATTTCAGAAATATTAAATGCAAATCGTCTTGTGATTCTTTCTAGCTCACCATCACTGATTTTTTCTGTTTTTGGATTAAGATAGATGCCTCCCTTACCTCCTCCCATTGGAATATCTACAACAGCACATTTCCATGTCATCCAAGCTGACAGTGCCATTACTTCTCTTTCCATATACTCAACTCCACCTTCGGGGTTAAAGTAACGGATTCCTCCTTTGTATGGTCCTCTGTCATTGTTATGTTGACTTCTAAAACCAGTGAAAACTCGAATTTTTCCGTTATCCATTTTTACTGGAATTTTTACTCGAATTATTTTATTTGGCATGGCCAAATAGTCACGAGTACCTTGATCGATTTTTAAAATTTTACATGCATCATCAAGTTGTTGTGTTGCGTTTGCAAACGGATCATTTTTTATCAAGTTATTCGAAATTAGGATCCTCAGATTATATTTAAGTTTGGCTAGATTTCTCCTGGAGGGTTTCCCAGATTACTAAAAAAGGCTATTCAGCAAATAGTACATAATAAAAAGACGCTACGTCTAAATTCATAAAAAATAGTCATAAAGTGTGTCTGAAATCAAAAATTTAGATGTAAAAAAATACATTGCGCTTGAAACCTATAAAAAAAATAATCAGCCTGTAAAAACACCTGTTTGGTTTGTGATTCATAATGAGTTGATATATGTAATCACAAGAGAAAAAACTGGAAAAGTAAAACGTCTAAGAAATAATCCAAGTGTCAGGATAGCACCATGCACTCTTTTTGGCAAAGCAACAGGGAACTGGATTTTAGGTAGTGCAAAGTTTGTAACAGATGAAGAATTTAAAATAGCGCTTAATCTGAGGAAAAAAAAGTATGGAGTTATGGATATGATTGCCCGATTAGTAAGCAGAAAAAAAGGAAATCTAATAGTTTTTTCAATAAAAATACAATAATGGGAAAGTAGATTGGTTTCCAAATCCATTATTCCAGTGAGGAATTAAATAATTATTTCAAAAATTAAATCAGAAAATTAATAGTATATCTTTTTTGAATTCATATTTCGTTCTAATTTTTCTATTACTTCTCCCAGAGCAGCAATATTTACTTCTAGGAAATTTGAAAGATAGAAGATAGCCCCATATTTTTTCCCAACTTTTGTGACTAGGTTGTTTTTTTCTAAGATTTTCATGTGATGTTGAATTGCTTTGTAATCCAGTCCTAGTTCTTTTGATAATTGATTTGTGTTAAAAGGTCTGGCTTCAAGTTTTATGATGATTTTTAGTCTGGTATATCCGCCCTTTGTTCCAGTAAATAAATAGAGTAACAATTTTCTAGTGGCTCGATCTGGTTTTCGATTTACTAATTCGGATTTATAGTGTATTAGAGATTTAAATTTTACTAGTTGAGTTTGTATCATATCTGATCTTATCACATAATTATGGAAATGTGTTAAAACCATATTTCCAATTCTTGTCCAAATTCATTACAAATTGATATCAGAGAATGGATTTTGAATAACTAACCCTTAAATTGAATATCAGAGAACTCGTCTTGAATTGATGGCATCGCGAGGCTACGATATGACGCCTACTATGTATTCCCCAGATGGAAGAATATACCAAGTAGAGTATGCAATTGAGACGGTAAAACGTGGAACTCTTGCGATCGGAATAAAATGTAAAGATGGAGTCATTATTGCAGTTGAGGAAAATCCTCGCGTACTGCAGGTTTCAAATATCACTCAAAAGATTTTCCAAGTCGATAAACACATTGGAGTGGCTGCAGCAGGTTATATTCCAGATGCCAGAGTTCAAGTCGATAATGCTAGATTCTTCTCACAGAGTAACAAACTAACCTATGACGAACCTGTGGAAGTAGCAACTGTTGCAAAACATCTTGCAGATCAGTGTCACCAATTTACCCAATACTCTGGTGTTAGACCATATGGAGTTGCATTGATTATAGCTGGAGTAGACCAAAAAGGAGGCTCCATATATGTAACTGATCCAAGCGGGACCTATGTATCATATGCAGCAGTAGCAATTGGAGCAAGCTCTGAAGAAGTTACTGAATTTTTAGAAAAACACTACAAAGAAGAAATGAGTTTGGAAGACGGAGCAGCACTAGCTACTGCAGCAATTAATATAAAAAGTGAAAAAAAGGATGGCGCAAAACATGTTAAAATGTCATGGGTTAGACTAGATAAGCAAATACTAGAAAAAGTATCTGAAAGTGAAATTGAAAAATTTGCAAAAAATGCTAGTCAAAAATTTGTAAAGTAAATTCTCCGGTGTAAACTACCATCAAATATAATATAGCATAATTCAAGTTTTCTTGTGGGCTTAGGAAGTTACTGGGGAGAAGTTTTAGATGTTTTACGTGAGATAATTCCAGTTTATGATAAGGTAAATTCTTACATTTCTTTTGGAAAAGATAAAGCTCATAGGATTAGAGGCATTAAAGGCAGAGTCAAAAGCGGAGATGTAGTTCTTGATGCAGGTTCAGGTTTTGGTAATATGTCAAAGACTGCAATTGATCTGTCAGATGGAAAAATACACATTACACTTTATGATCCGCTTGTACCCATGCTACAACAAACAAGTAAATTTTTTGATGAAAAACCAAACCTGATATCAGGAGTTTTTGAACATATTCCATTTCAAAATGAAGAGTTTGATGTAGTGTTATGTGGATACTCACTTCGTGATGCCATAAACCTTAGAATTGCAATTTCAGAAATTCATCGAGTTTTAAAAAAAGGTGGTAGATTCGTAATTGTTGATTTAGGAAAACCAGATGAGGCCATAATTAGATTTGGGGTTTCTTTTTATCTTAGAGCAATTTTGCCAATCATTGCTTTAATTGCAGGAGGAAGATTAGGATTAAAATTTGCTACACTTTATGGAACTTACAAACGGTGGCCTAAAAATAAAAAACTCGAATCCTTAATCCTTGAGAAATTTTCCAGAATAGAATTTGAAAAGGATCTGATGGGTGGAGCAATTATAGTAGCTGCATACAAGTGACATGAAACTACCTATTCTTCTTGTTTACCTAACTGCACTAATTGTAGGATTATCCTATGGAATGCACAACCCAATAGTTCCTGTTTTCTCAAAGGAGGTTATAGGTGCATCTTATTTTGAATTGGGGATAATTGGACTAACCAATTTTCTTCCATACATGTTTATTCCACTTTTTGTTGGAATTTTACTTGACAAATTTAACAATGGTTTATTATTATCTGCAGGAATTGCATTAAACACATTATCAATTTATTTACTTTCTATATCACAGTCAATTCCTGAAATTGCATTTTTTAGAGCACTTACAGGTATGGCTCATGCATTTTTTTGGCCTCCATGTGAGAGAATTATTTCGCAAGTTGAAGACCCAGAGAATAGAATAAAGTCAATTGCAAGATTCATGGGATTTTTTGTAGGGGGACTGATGATTGGGCCTCTAATTGGTACCTTTTTGCTTGAAAACTTTGATGTAACTTATAGAATTTTGTTTCAATACTCTACCTATGCAATCGCTATTGCAATTATCACAAGTTTGTTACTTTCAAAATATGGAAAAACAACACAGCACAGTACAATTGCCTTTGGCTCAATAAAACAGATAACAAAATTTCCTGTAATTGTAATAATGTTGATTTTTTGTAGTACTGCGTTTGGAACTTTTCTAACCATATATCCTGCTTTTATGAATGATAGGTCTATTTCAGAGTCTAATATTGAACTGCTATTTTTTATTTTTGGGATATCAAGGCTAGTAACACTTGCTTTTGTTGGTCCACTACAAAAAAGGACATTTCACAGTTTGATTGCAACTATACTTTCCATAGCAGTTGGAATGTTGATTGTATTTTACTCGTTTACCTTTGAGATGTTTACAATAGCCATGTTGATCATGGGTTTTGGTTTTACAATTTATTTCCCATTAACATTTGAAATAATTATGCGAAAATCACAAAAGAAATTTTCTGGGGGGTTAATTGGGGCATATGAGGCAACATT
>JAQBHA010000020.1:0-11899 GCA_032128215.1 Nitrososphaerota archaeon
ATTACAAATCCTAAAATTAGTATTTTTGAAAATTGTGCAATAGTTGCCTTTGAGCTAATGCAAAAAGGGATGCTTGTTGACAATAAAGCGTATACAGGAGAACATATAGTAATTCATGGTAGAGGCACTTTTGTCTTGATAAAAAAAGACGAATGGAAAATTGTTCATATTCATTTATCAAAGATTAGATAGATTGTTCAATAGAAAATTTAGATTTATTTTGATTTTTTAGGTTTCGTTGTGGTACTTTTGGTTTGTTTTTGTGGGATGATTGAGTCTGAGGGATTTTCGTTACAGAGTCTTGTAAAAAGATCATAAGCCTCATTGACTTTAACATTACCATGAACAATTGCACGAACAGCACGTATCATTGGTATAGGATGATCTGATTGCCAAATGTTTCTACCCATATCAACACCTGCAGCCCCAGCGGCAACTGCTTTATACGCTAATTCTAACGCTTCACGCTCCTTTAATTTTGGTCCACCTGCAATTATTACTGGCACAGGGCAGCTGTTTACAACTTTTTCAAAATCTTCACAATAGTAAGTCTTTACCACATGAGCCCCAAATTCAGCAGCTATTCTACAAGCAAGTGAAAGATATCGTGCATCTCGTTTTTCAAGTTCCTTTCCAACAGCAGTTACAGCAAGTACAGGAATTCCGTATTCTTCTGCTTCATTAACTAAATTACCTAGATTTACCAAGGTATCGTGTTCATGTTTTGCACCTACAAAAATCGACATGGCAAGTGCGCTAACATTAAGTCGAATTGCATCTTTAACACTAGTTGTAATTTTTTCATTAGAAAGATCTTCTCCAATTATACTTGAACCCCCAGAAACTCTAAGAACTACTGGGACTGGAAATCGTGCATCTACAGACGTTCGAAGAACTCCTCTAGTTAACATTAGCGAGTCACAGTATTTCAATAAAGGTTGTATCGTTTTTCTTGGAACCTCTAATCGTTCAGTTGGTCCCAAAAAATATCCATGATCAACTGCTAACATTACACCTCTCCCGTTATTAGGTTTGATAATTCGTGATAGCCTATTTTGTAATCCCCAATCCAATGCTCTTCGATTTTGAAAGAAAAATTTCGCCTTTCTTAAGCCTTTCTCAATTAGTAATGATTATTTTCATAGAGTCAACTCCATGATGAGCATGCTCAAAGGCTTTTTGAGAGTCCTTAATGTTGTATCTATGAGTTATCAGTTTTTTAACATCTATTTTAGAGGATTGTATTAGTTCTAGTGCTGCTTTAGTATCAGAGTCTGATGCAGCATAGCTTGAAATCATTGTGATTTCTTTTGAATAAATTTTATTCATGTTTAGATTAATCATTGCGTCCTTGGACGGAACACCAAACATTACTACAGTGCCACCTTTTCTGACAAGATCAATTGCACTTGATAAAGCTTGTAAACTTCTCGTTGCAACTATTGCCACATCCACCCCGCGATTATCAGTTTGAAGAAGGATTTTTTGGCATATGTTAGGCGTAGATGGTTTTATTGCATCGGTAATATTGAATTTTTTAGCAAACTCTAATCTAAACTCATTTATATCAATACAAAATATTTTACCAAATTCATGAACAATTGATAACATTACATGCATCATTCCAGTTGCACCTACACCAAATATTACAGCTGAATCACCTTTTTGAAATGAAAATTTATTCCATGTCCGAATACAACATGCAAGTGGTTCTATCATAGCAGCCTCCTCAAAACTCATAGAATCTGGAATTTTTAAAATTCCACCATGATTAACATTCCATTCCGGAACAACAAATTCTTCTGCCAATCCACATGGAGAAAGATTGGTTTCAGAGTATTTTTCACACATAGTTTCATTTCCATGCAAACATAGATGGCAGGAATAACATGGTACATGATGATGAACAAATACTCTATCACCTTGTTTGAAATCTGTTACGTTTTCTCCTACTTCTTCTACAATTCCAGATGGCTCATGTCCTAAACGAGTTGATGGTTGACCATATTTACCAAAGACTTTCTCTAAATCTGAGCCACAAATACCGCATGCTTGCATTTTAACTAAAACATCCCCAGTTCCAAGTGTTGGCTTTTCGACATCCTCTACTACTACACTTGATGAATCTTTGACTAAAGCAGCTTTCATAGTAAATTTCATGAGTGTTGGATATAAGTACATTAAACGATTTGCAAAAATTGTTTATTTTTTCTTGACATTGTGGTCATTCTGAACATAGATTCTATTATTATTCAATTTTCTTAACAAAATGGATGCCAAGATGGGATGATACTAATTTCGAGCATTTTAGGGATGAGAAAACCCCCGATTACGAAGAAATCAGACTACTAAGAAAGTTTGAAGACTATAGGGAACTTGAAAAAAATGAAATAGATAGGAGAGAGCCACGAAAAATACAAAGTAAAGAAAAAACACAAAATTGGACGAGCCGGTTTATTTTTTTAACTATAATTCAAACTTTCATCATCACTGGATTTACTTTATCCCTAATGATTATGGAATTTATCAGTTCTGAGATCAAGATTTCAGTGATGTTGTTGACACTTGGAGTTTTAACTGGAGAAATTGTTTTTATTTACAAATATTTCCGAAAAAAATCGGCATTAAAACTTCAAAATGATTCAGTGCATCTTAAAATGAGAACTGAGTTTGATGTAATTTAGATAATATCTATACGCCTAGAATTTTTTTAAGCATGAGTCGATAATCTACTTCAGCTTTTTCGCTTCCTGGAGCAGGTAATGAAAAGACCAAAGTTGATTTTTCTGTTCTCAAAGCAGTGAGCTCATCATTAATTGGATCTGAAATATCATCACTAACAAGAACTAACCCAACATCAGAATCATCAGTTAGTTTTTTAATTTCATCTAATGCTTTGTCTGGAGTTTCAGCGATTATTCCTTGAATTCCTGCCAATTGTGAACTGGTTACAAATACTCTGCTCCCCACAGTAACAATTTTCATAATTAATATTTCGCTCTTACTAATTTAACCCTTTTTAGAAAAATTATTGGTGTAATTTTGGAAACGTTGATTTACTTTGAATTATAACCACAAATATGGTTGATATTAATAAAGAAAAAGATGTGTATCTATTTTTACATGGTAGAATGGATTTAAAACAAAAATCAGTTGATGCACTTGTTTCAAATGGAGTAGCAGAGGATAAAATCATTTTGGCTCTGCCAACCAAAGTTGGAAATGAAGGCGACTACATGGCCATGTTGTGGATGCCACCAAATCCTGATCATATTAAGATTCAAAAAATCACCAAAGTAGAACAAGTAGTACCTGAAGGAATGACTGGTCTTTGGAAAGGAGTGTCTAAAGATGACTTGTCTACTATTCCACTTTAAAAATTAATTGAAAGAAACTTTTACTAGATTATTTTATTTTTTATTAAGAATCCCTACATCTAGAAATCAATACATAATATTTTGGTCATCCAAAAACGTAGATTATTTTTAGTTCCAAATTGGTACTGTCAAATTACTAAAATTTCCACCGCGATTATGTAGAATACCCACGTAAAGTGATTGTTGAACAAAAACGTTAGTTTAGCAATATTGGTAATTTCTATACTCTTTATGATAATCCCAATTGGTTCTCAAGAGATTTTTGCTGAAAAAGATGATGACGATAAGAAAAAGGAAAGAGATGACGATAAGAAAAAGGAAAGAGATGATGATGAAAAAGAAAGAGAACATGATAAAAAGAAAAAGGATGAGCATAGTCCTGACCCATCAGAGAACGAAGACAACTACCCAAGTCCAACTCCATCAGAGAACGAAGACGACGAATCAAGTCCTACATCAGATAATGAAGATGAGGAACAAAATTTAATATTGATTGGTAAACGAAGTTCAAATGATAATGCGCCATTTTTTGGATCGGATAGTTTTGGGAATCGTTACATAGATAATGGTTTTACCTTTAATGATTTTACAACAGATGTTGAAGATTTCAAAACACATATGCCACTTCAAACTATTCAAGTTGGAGAATTAAATACTGCAGTTATGAAAATCTATAATCATAAAGGAATTTCAACACTTGAACATGTTGAGCTAATTTTTGGTTTAGATCAGAAACAATCTGATGGACAAAATACTAATTCTATAGTATGGGAACAAAATTTCAAAGGTACACAATCAGTTAGTACAATAGATTCTGACAATCTGCTTATGGATGTTAATGCCGTAGGAGAAACAGATGATAGAATAATGTCAATTACGTTTAGTTTTGCATTTAGAGAACCCATGGAGAAATCAAAAATAGGTGTTGTTGTTTGGGATAAAGAAAGAAACAGTAGGACAGCTTACTTTAATGATGGAATAGAAGTCATAGGCAAATCATTGAATCCACCAAAAATAATTACAATTCTTGATGATAAAGGATATCCTGTGAAAATCACAATGACTGGAAAGAACACAGGGATAGATGAGCAAGGAAACACTTGGACTCATAACTCCCCTTGGGCAAAACAAGGTCCATCTGCAGAAGCTCAAATACAGTATGAAATCCCTGATTCAGTAAGTGCACATGGATTTGATAGAATGAACAGTATGTTTGATTCATACAAAAATGCTCAAGCACAAGAAGCACAGAAAAAACTAATGGAAATCTTTGGAGGACATGACATTTCCAATTTTAACGACTAAAATTGTTCTGGTATATTTTTTAAGTTAAAAATGAATCATAAATCAGAAACTAGCCCGCCAATAAAATCAGAAAACTCTTCATCTGAGAATTTGATCAACTCAATTTGATTTTCTTTTTCAGCCAAGTTTGCAGATTTGAGATGATAGCATTCCTGTTTGCCCCCAATGGAGTTGAAATAGAAGCTTTGACATGAACAAAAATTTAGGTCGGGATCAAACCAATATTCTTTCTCCTTTCCAACTACAGTCCATATTTTCCTTTGGCTTGGTTCAAAAATATGCAGTTTAATTCGTTTTTCAGAAAGAACTGATTCTATTTTGTCAGAATCTTTCTTCATAAGGATTTAATTCAAAAGGTAGTGTATATTTTTGATGGCAGAAACAAAAATTGTCCCTTCTCAACCCGCATTAATTTTAGAAGGAAAAAAACGCAGTCTTGTTGTATCAGATTTACATATTGGATTTGAAAGTAATCTAATAACAAATAAAATTTTTATTGGAAAAAATACTAGCACCCAAGAAACAATTAATGCAATTGAAGACATTATTGATTTAGTAAAAGCTGATACTCTAATTCTTTTAGGCGATATAAAATCAAGTATAAAATCCATTACAAAATCAGAATGGGAAGATGTGCCAAAAATTTTTAAAAAAATAAATGATAAGGTGGAAATAATTCTGATACCTGGAAACCATGATGCCAATATTCAAAAACTTGTTCCAGAAGATGTGTCACTTATTAGTTCTAGAGGAGTAGTTATTGAAAATATTCTTTTAACTCATGGTCACACTATGCCCACAGAAAATTTTTCACATGTGGATAAAATCATTATGGGGCATGTACATCCAGTATATTTTCAAGAAGAGTCTCTACTTAATGGTCAAAGAGTGTGGATGTCAATTAAAACAGAAAAACAGAATATATTTCCATCAACCTCAGGAGAATTAGAAATTATAGTGGTTCCTTCTTTTAACAAATATTTCTATGCAACTCATAAAAAACACTATAAAAAATCTATTTCCCCTATTTTAGAACGGATTAAAAAAATTTCTTCAGCAAAGATTGTAACATTAGATGGCACTATAATAGGTGATGAGTCAATAATTAATCAAATACTCTAGCTAAAGGATTTGTAAGGTTCTAGCGGATGTTTTGTTGGCTCATTTTCTTGTAACCATTCAAGGGTTTTTACAAATGATTCAGCAATTTCTGTAGTTGTAAGAACAGGAATTCCTAATTCTAATGATTTTCGTCGAATCTGATATTCATCGTAAAGCATTCCTACATATTTTTCCAAAGTAGATGTACTTGGGATATTAATTATAAAATCAATTTTTCGTTCAAACAATAAATCGGCGATGTTAGGTTTTCTTTCAGGTTCACTAATTTTGTAAACTATTTCCACATCTCCAATCTTTTCTGATAAGAATTCAGCAGTATGTTCTGTTGCCATTATTTTATAACCAAGATCTTTAAGTGATGCAGCGGTTTGAAGAAGCTTTTCTTTGTTTTCTTCACCACCGACTGTTATTAGTACAGTTCCCTCTTCAGGTAAATTATAACCTACAGAAATTAGAGCCTTTGATAAAGCATCATAAAAGCTCTCGCCAAAACAAGCGGCTTCGCCTGTAGATTGCATTTCAACACCTAAAACAATGTCTGCACCTGTAAGTTGCATAAAAGAAAATTGTGGAACTTTAATTCCATAATTACCTATTTTGGTCCAGTGATCATGCGGTATTTCTGGAAGAGATTTACCAAGAACTGCTCTAGATGCAAGATTAATTAGATTTATTCTCACTAATTTAGAAACAAATGGCATTGAACGAGATGCCCTGATATTCAATTCTATCACATAAACTTGACCTGCATTGATTAAAAATTGTAAATTGAAAGGGCCTTTAATATGGAAAGATTTTGCAATCTTTTCAGTATAATCAGTAATTGTTTCTATGATTTTATTATTTAAACGCCATGGTGGAATACACATCATCGCATCACCTGAATGGACACCTGCACTTTCTATATGTTCCACTAATGCACCAACAATAATGTTTTGCCCATCGGAGACACCATCAACATCTACTTCAAGTGAATTAAGCATAAATTTTGAAATAACTACTGGATGATCTGGGGATACTGTGGTGGCTTCGTTAACATATTTCTTAAGCTCCTCTTGGGACCAAACTACTTTCATTGCAGCACCACTCAAAACATACGAGGGTCTCACTATTACAGGATATCCCACGTCAATTGCAAAGTTTTTTGCCTCAGTAATGTTGGAGAATGCCTGCCATTTTGGTTGCTTAATATGAAGATTGTCAAGTACTTGGCTAAACTTTGAACGATTTTCTGCTCTATCAACATCACTTGCGCTCGTTCCCAAAAGTTGAATTCCATGTTTTAATATTTTTGGAGTAAGATTGTTTGCAACTTGACCACCAACCGAAGTAACTATACCCTTTGCTTGTTCAAATTCATGGATATCGAGAATGCGTTCAAGGGTAAGCTCCTCAAAATAAAGTCTTTGAGGAATGTCATAGTCTGTAGATACTGTTTCAGGATTGCAGTTAACTACGACTACATTTTTTTCTCCATTTTCTTGTAATCCCCAGATCATGTTTACTGTACCCCAATCAAACTCTACACTACTTCCAATTCTATATGGGCCTGCACCTAAAACTATGATTCCTCTATCATGGTCTGCGATTTCTAAATCATGTTTATCACCACCATAAGTAAGATAGAGGTAATTTGTTTTGGCAGGCCATTCAGCTGCTAAAGTATCAATTTGTTTTACGACAGGCATTACTCCTAGACTTTTTCTAATTTCTCTAATTTCTGATTCCTCTTTATGTACTGCATGACCTATTTGTTTATCGGAAAAACCTAGCTTCTTTGCTTCTTGCAATAATCTAAATTCTAATTGTGATTCTTGTAATTTTTTTTCTGTATCAATAATGTTTTTTATTTTTTCGATAAACCAAGGATCTATTGCAGAAAGTTTGTAAATTTTTTCTACAGAAATTCCTTTTTTTAATGCTGCAGCAACATAGTACAATATAAAATCATCTGGATTTAGAAGATGGTTCTCAATGTCTTCTTCATCATAGGTTTTCCCATTAAGACGATTTAGAACTAACCCATCATTTCCAATATCTAACATTCGAATAGATTTTTGTAGTGCCTCTTCAAACGTTCTTCCTATTGCCATTACTTCACCTACAGACTTCATTGTAGGTCCAAGGTTACGATTAGCAAGCTCAAATTTTTCAAAATCCCAACGAGGGTGTTTACAGACGATATAATCAAGAGATGGCTCAAAACAAGCAGTAGTAGATTTTGTGATAGTGTTAACAAGCTCAGATAAGGAATAGCCTAGTCCAATTTTTGCAGACATGTAAGCAAGTGGGTAACCAGTCGCTTTACTTGCAAGAGCTGATGAACGAGATAATCTTGGATTTATTTCAATTGCAGCATATTTGTCGGACTCTGGATCAAGAGTAAATTGTATGTTACATTCACCTACAATCCCAACATGTTTTGTTGCCCGTAAGCCAGCAGATCTTAAAAGATGATATTCACGATTATCGATTGTTTGAGAAGGTGCCACTACTATATTATCACCAGTATGAACTCTCATGGAAAGAACATTTTCCATGTTACAGATAATTACATTATTTCCTGCATAGTCCTGCATTATTTCGTATTCAATCTGCTTCCAATCACCTACATATTCTTCAATGAGAACTTGGCCAACCATGCTTGCGATAAGTCCTCGTCCAACAATTTCGTGGAGTTCTATCTCGTTGTGTGCAACCCCACCTCCTTTACCTCCTAGTGTATATGCCACTCTCACTATAACGGGATAGCCAAGATCCTTTGCTACTTTTTTTGCTTCATCAAAGGTACGAACAGTATGACCCATAAGCACCGGAACATTACATTGTTTCATCGAATCCTTAAACTTCTGTCTATCCTCTGTAGCCATTATACCTGGAATTTGGGTCCCGAGTACCTTAGTTCCATATTTTGCAAATACTCCAAGTTCGTCAAGTTTTACTCCACAATTCAATGCAGTTTGACCACCAAAGCCTAGCATCACTCCATCAGGTCGTTCAGATTCGATGATTGATTCAACATATTTTGGATTAACTGGTAACAAGTACACTTTATCTGCAAATCTAGTATCAGTTTGAATTGTTGCGATGTTTGGATTGATTAGAATACTTTTCAGTCCATCTTCGCGAATTGCTTTGAGGCATTGGCTTCCGGAGTAGTCAAATTGACGGTCGTTTTAGCGACTCTCGCCGGCTTCTCCGATTTTAATTGCCCCACTACCTAATACTAGAATTTTTTTTAATGATTCATTTTTCGGCAGGTTTTGCCTCCTCCATTAAGGTTTTCAGCTTTTCAAAAACGAATTTACAATCATAAGGTCCAGGTGATGCTTCAGGATGGAATTGAACTGCGATACACTTTTGTTTTTTATGTATAATTCCTTCAACAGTTTTGTCATCTGCATTTGTAAACCATAAATTAAAATCTGAGTCTTTAAGAGTGACCGGATCAATGCAGTAACCATGATTTTGGCTTGTGACATAAACATGATCATCTTCTAAATTTATACAAGGTTTATTTTGGCCACGATGGCCATACTTGAGTTTGTATGTGTTGGCATTTCCTGCAAGTCCTAGAATTTGTGCACCAAGACAAATCCCTAACGTTGGAATATTTTTTTCAATAAGTGATTTTGCAGTATCTATTGTCTCTTGACAGTTTTGAGGGTCTCCTGGACCATTGCTAATAACAACCCCCTTTGGTTTGTATGATAGAATTTTTTCTATTGATGTATTCCACGGGACTTTAATTACTTTGTAACCAATATTTCGTAAATTTCGTATAATTGCATTTTTTACACCTGTATCAATTACAACTACAGTTTGTTTTTCTTTTCCAAATACTTGGTCTTCTTTTGTTGAAACCACATCCATGAATGTTTCAGAGGCATAATCTTGAGTAGAGGATAGTTGCTTTTTGATCTCTTCTTCATCAATTTCCTTAGAAGAGACAACAAGTGCTGCCATCATAACACCTCCATTTCTTAGTTTTTTTGTTAACTCCCTAGTATCAATTCCAGATATTCCGGGAATATTTTCTTTATTCAGCCATTCATCCAGCGTCATCATCATTCTCCAGTGACTAGCCACCATTGAAAGATCATGGACAACTAACCCTCTAACCTGAATTCTGTCAGATTCAAAGAATTTTGAAATACCATCTTGATCCCTTAATGAGGGATCAGGAACTCCATAATTTCCAATAAGCGGGTATGTCAAAGTAAGAATTTGGCCACTATAGGAAGGATCGGTAAGAGTCTCATTATAGCCAACCATCCCTGTATTGAAAACTAGTTCTCCAAAAACTCTAGTTGAATAACCAAACCCCATTCCATTTAGAACTGTACCGTCAGAAAGGATCAGTTTTCCAAACTTGTTTACGTGTTTGGCTTTTTTAGTATTAATTGTGACCCTCGACAAGTCATCTAGATTAGAAATTTAAGTTTTGTGAAGTGTGATCGCAGTATAATTTCGATATTTTTTCAAAGGCTAGAGAGCCTTGAATTCTTCGCTCCATTTGTAATATGCACGGATCATTTCCATTGAAACGCTGGGAGTTCTTTGAGTTTTGATAAGTCTAAAGTCTGCCATTGTAAGACTTTTTGGTTGAAGTGGAGATCTTCCTTCAACTGGTTCCCTATACTCTGGAGAGTCAAATAATTCATGAACCACTTTGAGTTGCCCTGCTTGACAGACATCTTTTATGTCACTAGCACTATATCCTTCAAAAAGTTTTGCAAGTTCATTTGTTTTTACTCGAATATCTTTTTTGAGTGGTGCAGTATACAAGTTAAATAAATTCTCTCTTGCCTCCAAAGTAGGAAGTGTTACGTAGATTCTCTTTTGGAATCTTCGTAAAAATGGCCAATCAAGACTCCATGGTTTGTTAGTTGCACCAATTACATATAATTTAACATCTTTTCCTTTCCCATTTACACCGTCCATCTCCGAGAGGAATTGATTTTTGGTTCTAATTTCTCCACCAACTTCACTATTTCTTGTACCCAAAAGTGAATCAACCTCATCAATAAACAAAATTACAGGTTTTCCTTCTCTTTCATTAAGACTATGTGCCATTTTGAATAACTTTGAAACATTTTGCTCTGCTTCACCTAGCCATTTGCTCATCATAGACGCAGCATCCACGTTTACAAAATAACCATCAATTTCACTTGCAGTAGCAGCTGCCAAAATTGTTTTACCACATCCTGGAGGACCATAAAGAAGTAAACCTCTTGGCCAGCCTAATGGAAAAAGGTCTGCTCTTTTAGTTGGATAAACAATAGATTCTCGTAATGCCCCTTTAGCATCTTCTAATCCTATAACTTCTTTCCAGCTAATGTTAGGTTTTTCTTTCATTACCAATTCTTCAAATTTATTATCATCTTCTTCTTTTTCATGCTTCTTCATGGATTCTTTACGCTCTTCAGGAGTAGCGTTAGGATCAACTACAGGCTCCACATGAACCCCATGAGTCGCTTGTAATGACATGATTCGTTTTTGATAGGAACCCATCCTTTCAGTGTAAATTTTGTTAAGTTTGTTGGCTGGGTATAGTTGGATTAATTTTACTAGTGAATCTATGGCTTTTTGATAATTGGCAATTGCCATTCCTCTAGCGCCCTGCGAATCACATTTGATGGCCTCCGAAGCATACCTGCTTGCGCTGTTCTCTAGTTCCTGGGGTGCTAGACTCAAAGTTTCTAATCGAGTTTTACTTCAAATTTGCGTAGGTATTCTTAGGTGTAAGCTGGTGTAGCAGATTTGGTTAAATTTTTTGTACTTGATTTAGATGTAATATAGGATTCTTTTTCTGTGACCATCTTATTTGAAGATATTAAAGAGAAATCATCAGATACCTCGCCTTGAATGCTTTTAATTCTAGAAATTGAGATTTCTGCTGATACTACCAATTCACTAATTTTGTCGTTTAATATTGTCATAGATGTAGTTGAATTATTAATCATATCCACAAAATCCTTTAACAGGGAATAAACTTCTTTAGTATCTTCATATTTGTTTAAAATATAATTAGCTGCATGAACAAGTTGGTTTAAATCCTGTAATTGTTCGCATGAAAGATTTTCTATTTTTGA
>JAQBHA010000021.1:0-49651 GCA_032128215.1 Nitrososphaerota archaeon
ATGCTTACGGTAGGAGCAGTATACTATCTTACATTTACTGGTGTTCCAGGAACAGCAACGTACTATGCATTAATTATGACGGTGTATACATGGATAGCAAAAGGTGCATGGTTTTCACTAGGCTATCCATATGACTTCATTGTCACTCCAGTATGGATTCCATCAGCAATGTTGTTGGACTTGGCATATTGGGCTACAAAGAAGAACAAACACTCGCTCATTCTGTTTGGTGGAGTTATGGTCGGAATGTCGTTACCGCTATTCAACATGGTAAATTTGATTACGGTAGCAGATCCGCTAGAAACTGCATTCAAATATCCAAGACCCACGTTACCACCATATATGACGCCGATAGAACCGCAGGTAGGAAAGTTCTACAATAGTCCAGTTGCACTTGGTGCAGGAGCTGGTGCTGTGTTATCGGTTACGTTTGCTGCGTTAGGTTGTAAGCTTAACACGTGGACGTATAGATGGATGGCCGCTTGGTCAAAATGGGACTAAATCCCACAACCTTTTCCTTTTCATTTTAGTTCACTTAATGAACTTTCTCGAAAATTTTATGCCTAACTTTTTTTTATCGTGACAATAGATTAAAAAATATTGTACAACTTGTAATTTTTTCCAACTTTATTTTCTCAATAAAGTACTTCAAGAGCATCGTAAGTGAAACAGTATTATGATCAGGTTTTACTTTCTCCACCAAAACCTTTTGTAAAATGGGCTGGAGGAAAAAGGCAACTAATACCAGAGCTGACAAAACATCTCCCAAAGAAATTTGATACATATTTTGAACCATTCTTAGGTGGCGGGGCTCTTCTCTTTCACTTACTATACGAAAAACCAGATTTAAAATGTCAGATTTCAGATTTGAATTCTGATTTAATTTTATCCTATGTTACCATACGCGATAAAATTACTGATCTCATAAAATCTCTACAAAGTCATTCAGAAAAATATTTCAAAGATTCAAAATCATACTATTATTTCGTAAGGGAATCAAATCCAAAAAGACAAATAGAAAAGGTCTCAAGACTACTTTTTCTAAATAAGACATGTTTTAATGGATTGTATCGAGTAAACAGCAAGGGAAAATTCAATGTACCTCTAGGCAGATACACAAATCCTAACATTGTAACCAAAGAAAACCTCTTTGCTGTAAATCAAGTTTTAAGATCTGAAAATATTTCTATCAAATGTAGAGATTTTTCTTCTATTATTAATGATGTCAAAAAAGGCGATTTAATTTATTTTGATCCCCCGTATCAACCTGTTAGCAAAACTGCAAATTTTACCAGTTACACAAACAAAGATTTCACCTACCAGGATTTAAAACGTCTTGCAAAACTATCAGAAAAATTAGATTCTAAAGGATGTATGGTAATGCTATCAAATTCAAACTCAAAAAAAGTACAAGAACTTTTTCCCTCCTCAACATGGGACATTAAAGAAATCGAAGTAAACAGAGCAATTAACTCTGACTCTAACAAGAGGACGGGTCACTCTGAACTTTTGATTAAAAATTATTAAAAGCTTCGAGCGGGAATTGAACCCGCGACCTTTACCTTACCAAGGTAACGCTCTACCAGGCTGAGCTATCGAAGCATGCAATTCTCATTTATAGACTCTTTATAATTTTGATTATGGTATTGAGAGTCGAATAAACTGTTAAATTCTGAATAAATTTTAGCTATTCCGGTGGAGGAGTAGTCAAGCCTGGCCAAAGAAAGCTTTTGCTTTTGGACACGCGAGACTTAAGATCAAAAAATGGGTGATCTCGTCTCTTAGGGGTTCGTGGGTTCGAATCCCACCTCCTCCACTCTTATTTTGGATGTCTAATTCCTTTAGAATTCAAAACTTCGTAAACATCAGGAAGTGAAAATACAAATCCAATATGGAAGCAATTTTTTTCTTCACATAGTTGGCAATAAAGCTCGCCTCTCTGTATAGTAACTTCAGCTATTCTATTTTTGATATTATCTTTAATTATTACTCTATCGTCATCAACGGATATTTTTTCAAGTTTGGGTGCATATCTTGCAAAAGTCTTGTCCTTTAACATCATATCTTCAAGCGTATATGTGATATAGCCTGCAAAGCTATTGACGCCTTTCATTATGAGTTCAGGTTTGTTCTTTTGATATACACCGAAGAACTTATCGTAAACCTCTTCAGAAATTGTAATTGATTTGAATCCGGCTTTAGGCATTTTACTTACTCTTACCGTACGTTAAAGTACTCAAGTATTTAATGTTTTTTCTATTCGGTTCTGTCTAATCCATATGAAATTTTCTTCACATAACGAGGCAAGACATAAGGGTAATCATAAGTATAAATGAAAATTAGAATTTATACTATACTAAAAATCTAAAGTGATATGGCTAAAGGGTACCAAACACAAGACCTCAAACAAAAACTTGTTGAGGTTCTATCAAATTCTAAAACGGGACTTTCAGGTGTTGAGATTTCAGAAAAACTAGGAATAAATCGTGTTACAATGGCAAAATATCTTAACATTTTTGCAACTGAAGGTATGCTCAGACAAAAAAATATTGGTAATGTTAATTTATGGTTTATAGAAGAAGATACAGAGCAATTTGAATTTCCTGACGATTATTTTCGTGTTAAAACAAAATACCTGGAACTACTAACTTCATTAGATGAACAAAAAACATACAATTTAATTCGAAACTGTATTCATTCTAATGTAAATGCTACAAAATTAATGATTCAAGTAATCATTCCATCAATTGAATCTATTCAAGAACTTTTTGAACAGGGAAAAATTAGTAAATCAGAAGAAAAACTACTTGGCCAAATAATATCTAGCTCAATTCAAATGCTTAATCTTATTGCTACAGAAATTAATCCAAGAAAAAATGTTATCCTCATTTCAGCTGATCCTAATAGTGCTTTAATTACAGAATCAGCCTCTACATCATTTCATTCTGAGGGATGGAAGGTTTCATCATTGGGTGATATGTCTGATTCTATCAATGAAATCTTTGATTTGGATTTGCAAAAATTTCTCGGAAAAGTTTGGACAAAAAAGAACGGGATAATGATAATAATAATATTCTCTGAAACCAATGAAGGTTTGAAGTTTTTCTCTCAAGCTGTAAATTCTGTGAAAGGAAAATTTGGAAAAAATCTTAATCTGATACTTTGTAGCAAGATAAAAAAAAATACTCTTGCAAAGGCAGATTTGATTGCAGATAATTTAGAAACTGTTTTACAATGGTCAGAAACAACATTTGAACATTCCATTTCCTAAAAAATCAAACATGGGCCGAGTGAGATTCGAACTCACGACCTTTCGATGTCTGAATAAGTTTATCAGTCGAACGCTCCAGCCAAGCTGAGCTACCGGCCCTGAAAATTTTTCACGAGCTAGCTCATTTAAGTTTGCTGTTCTTTCCACTTTATTGAGCAACCAATGGAGGGATCAAAATCTTTTTTGATTTTTTCTCCAGATAGAAATTGCTCAATATTGTTTATCATGGTTTTTTCAGTAGCATTGTCTTCTGGTTTCATTGCGTTATCAATTCTACCGTGAAAGATGAGCCTCTTTTCATTATCAAAGAGAAAAGGATCTGGCGTACAAATTGCCCCATACTTTTGAGCAATTTCTTGAGTTTCATCCACTAGATAATCAAACTTTATGCCTTTTTCGTCTGCTACTTTTTTCATATTCTCAAAACTATCATCAGGGTAGTTAATTGGATCATTACTGTTAATTCCTACTACTGCAATTTTGTCTTTGAATTTTTCATGAACTTCATTTATTGCATTAATTTTTGCTTTGACATAGGGACAATGGTTACACATGAAAATAACAAGTAACCCTTCATAGTCATTGTAATCATTTAAGGAATGTTTTTTGTCATCTATTCCCAAAAGTTCAAAATCTGGAGCACGGTCTCTAGTTTTTAGTTTTATTTGTGATTCTAAGAGTACCATAAAAAAATCTGCTTTAATGGAAATAAAATCTTTACCAAACGAAGAAGAGAACAATTAAAATCCACTCACAAATTATCCAACCCATGGGCTGATAGTTCAGACTGGTAGAATACTCGCCTTGCACGCGAGGGGTCAGGGGTTCAAATCCCCTTCAGTCCATTTTCATTTTCAATACTTTTTCCTAAAGAATTTCCATGTGAATTGGTTTTACATCTAAGCGATCATTTTTGAGGTTAAAACCCTAAGATGGATTTAAATATGATATGATTGAGGAATTTCTCATGGCAACACCAGCAGACGGATGGCCCGTGTGGATTCCTCTTATAGTTGGATTAGCTCCCGGTTTAGTTTATTGGATAGCTATTACAGCTATGAAAAAACGAAGATAAAATTATCTAATCTTTAAACATCTTTTTCTTATTTTCATTTAGAATAGTAATAGGTAAAACCTTCCAATCCACATTGTTGACATTATGATATATTCAACAAGATTAATTGCCTATGTCAATGGTTTCTATATGAAAAAGGCAATTCTTGTATTATTTCTGGTATTTATCTTATTTCCAATTACCACAAGTTTTTCTCAAAAGATTGATACCCCACCATCTTTGGGAATCGTTCTCACAAGTATTGCCCCCTTTAATTACAAAGATGCAGATGGGTCAACTGTAGTTCTCGGTGAAGTCTCAAACACCAAAAGCTTTCCTGTGAGTGGAGTAAAAATTTGGGTTGGATTTTATGACAATAATAATGACAAACCACTGGAAACTATTATTGGTACTACAATTCTAGAGGTGATTCCACCATTTGGAAAATCGCCCTATATGATAAAATCGCCCAGTCCAAATTCTGCAATTACTAGTGTATCAGTTAATTTACTTGGTTTTAGTTCTTCACCAGAGAAAAAGTCAGTTTTAAAATTTGATCTTGATACTTTGAATATTGGCGAAAAATTATCATTATCTGGTAAAATTACAAATAATGGTCAACTAAATAGCACTAACACAAAAATTTATCTGATCTCGTATGATCCATTTACCCCTCCCAGAGTTTTAGGAATTGTCAAAACAGAAATCATTGATCCAATAAAAGTTGGAGGCTCGACTAATTTTAATTTTAATGTTCCACATGATACGCGAGCTACCATTTTCAAAATTATAGCAGAATCTAAAGACTATTCAAGTGGTATTGTGGATGTGACAAAAACTGCTGGAGATTTTATTTCTAAACTAGTTACAATAAATGATATCTCTGTTATAGATTCAGAGGGAAATCGATTGCCTGAATTAACAGTAAATTCTTCTGTTAACATAGAAAGTGAACTAACTATACAATACTCTTCAAATCAAAAACCTGAAGTTCAACCATATGTTTACTATATACAAATCAAACAATCGGGAGAAAAAGCCTTTGTTGAATATATTGGAAAGGTAGAAAATTCGTTTAATTCAACAGGAAAGCAACTTACATCTGTACCCTGGACACCTCAGCAAAATGGATTGTATTTTATTGAAACATTTGTTTGGGATAAAAATGCAGTTCCTCTTGCATCTAAAGGTCCAATTGTACTTGTACTTGTAAACTAGTAACTTTATCTTTAGAGATTCCAAAATTAAATCATGTCAAATTATGAAACAGTTGCGCTTGGGGGAACTTTTGATATTATTCATAAAGGACACTTAGCACTTTTAAGTAAGGCTTTTTCAATTTCTCCACATGTCATAATTGGTCTTGCAGCCGATGAACTTGTTGCCAAGAAGGGTAAAAATCTAATTAATAATTATTCTAAAAGATTGGAATCTTTAACAGCTACCATTGAGAAATTCTTTCCAAATTCATCATATACTATAAGTCAGCTTGACAATGATTTTGGACCTGCAGTAATTGAAGGAAAGGTGGATGCATTGGTAGTAAGTGAAGAAACAAGTAACAAAGGTGATATTTTAAACAATTTGAGACAGAAAAGAAATCTTCCCATAGTGGATGTTGTAATAGTACCAATGGTCTTAGCAGAGGATGGGCGTCGAATCTCAACTACAAGAATCAAAAAATCAGAGATAGACCACGAGGGAAACTTGTCTTGAATTGACAAATAACTTTCCTAACTTTGAGTAAATGAGATAAAACAAAAAACATCAACTAGCAAACCTTGACTATTATTAACCACATGCTAAAAAAAATAGGAAATGATATAACTATTCTTAAGGACGGCCTTGATCCAGTAAATCTTGCTTATTGGTATCAAAAAATAATTCATGAAACAAGAGAGATGGCACCACCATGGCTTACAGATAAAATAAATTTAAAACAGGACCCAATTCTTCCCATGAAATTTAATATCGACATTTCAAAAAGAGCTGTACGATATCTCATAATTATTATTGATAACAATTTAGACGATATGCCTTATTCTACCAGACTTTATTTTCTCAAAGTTCAAGAAATAATGAGCTCTGAGATGGATAAATCATTGGTTTAATCTTACTCTTTAATAATTTCAATTTCGTTCTCAGAAATCAAAGTATTAACAATTTTGTGTTCATTTTCTAGTACTGATTGAATAAAATCTGCAAAAGATTCAACTTCGGAATTATCTTTGAATACAATACTATGAGCTGATTTATCTTTAATTTTTACTATCATCTCATTGTCAACAATATTCAAAATTTCAGTAATAAACGTCTCTTTAGCTTCTTTGATAAAGATTAAACTTGCAAGTTTTTCTGCTTCATACTTGTCAAGACATTTAATTTTCCTTTTCATGAATCTTCTAAAAGAAATTTACTTAATTGATTCTTGGCTTTTTCACGTTTTTCTTGATGAGTTTTAAGAAATTTATTAATTTTTTCAATTAGTATTGATTTTAGTTCCCCTGTTAACATTTTGCCAGATTTGTAATCATCATAGATCTGTTTTAATTTATTATCATCTTGTTCAAAGAAAATTCTGAGATATTGATAAGACACATCAATGTCTGGATTTCCTCCTTTTTTCCTATGTTCTTCAATGTCTGGCTGTCCCCCAGAAAATGCAAATTTGTTAATCTTCTTTTTTACAACTTCTGGAGGATCAGTTGTATAGATTGTTCCGTTATCATCAGACGCAGACATCTTTCCTCCAGGTCCTTGTAGAGCTGGAATCATTATGTTGTGGATTAACGCAGGTTTTTGTTTACCAATTTTTGGGGCAACATCCCTAGTCAATCTGAAATGAGGATCTTGATCTACTCCAAGTGGAATTAGAACTGGCCTATCTTCAATAAAACATGGTGCGGATTGAAGCGATGTATAGAAAATCATCCCAATATTAGTCTCATTTGAAAAACCAAACACTGCTTTAGTATTTGAGAAGTTGATTTTTTTTGCTACTTGAGCTGCAATTGGGTATAACGTTTTGATATTCTCAGTATCGATTATTATCTTAGTATTTTCTGGTTTGAAACCAAGTGCAATAAAATCAAGTGCATTTTCAAAAGCAAATTGTTTAGTTTTTTCTAAGGATAGGTCTTGTTTTGAAAAGAATTTTTCATCATCTGTTAATTGAAAGTACATATTTGTACCAAATTTTTCCTGGAGCCATTTTGCAAAAACCCATGGAACCAGATGTCCAATATGAGTATGACCTGAAGGGCCTCTTCCAGTGTATAGGAAAAACTTATTGCCTTTTTCATATTCATTCAAAACCGCATTTAAATCTCGATGAGAGAAAAAAATTCCCCTTCTTAACATAAAATGAAGATCGCCAGTTATTTTTTCAATTCTGGTTAGCAGTTGCTTTGAAATTTTTTCAGTTCCAAATCGTTTTATCAACTTATCATAATCAATTTCGCCTTCTACATGCCAAGGTGTGACAATAAACTCATCGGCAGGCATTCATGTTTGAGATAGGTTAAGGTTTAAAAAGTCTTTTTGGAACTTTGTCATATTGTCGCAAGTTCTCCATCCAATTGAAAAACAAATAATAAAATCATTAAAAGAAAGCAAAAGTTCAACTCCTGAAAAACTAGTAGAAACCACCCATCTTTCAATTGATCAGGTAAGGCGAGGTATGGAATGGCTGAAGCTAAAAGGTTTAGCCGATATACAAGAAATTGAAAAAACTTTCCTTAGACTAAGCAAGAATGGGTTGGATGCAAAAAATTATGGCTTACCTGAAAGAAAACTTGTAAACGAAATTAAAGAAGGCCCAAAATCCTTTGAAGAAATAAGAAATATTCTAAAATCTGATTTTAATGCCGCAATAGCAAATGCAAAAAAAAATGATTGGATTCAAATAGAGAAAGGAGAAGATTCGAGCATAATTTCATTAAAAGGCAAAGCCCCTCCATCGTATGAAGAAAAACTTATTGATTTTCTTGGCACTGAAGAAAAATTACTAAACGAAATTGCAGACACTGAAGCTTTAGCTTTACTAAAAAAAAGACCTGATTTTATCATAGAAAATTCTACAAAACTTAAAACGATATCTCTTTCTGAGAAAGCAAAAGATATTGATGTTGATTCTTCCACAGGAGCAATTGACGTTGAGGCAAAAGTACCACAAACATTTGTTTCTAGAATCCATCCTTTAAAAGAGACCATTAATGAAATTAGAGAAATTTTTGTTAGTCTTGGTTTTTCTGAAGTTTTAGGAAGCTTGGCACAACCAAGTTTTTGGAATTTTGATGCATTATTCACACCACAAGATCATCCAGCGAGAGAGATGCAAGACACTTTTTACATTAAAGACATGAATGCAAGCAAATTTGCAACCTCTTCACAGATTAACCAAGTTTCTCGTTCACATAAGAAAGGTTGGAGATATGATTGGAATATGTCTGAGGCTCAAAGAATGACTCTTCGCACTCACACAACATGTGTAACTATAAAACATCTAGCTGATAACAAACCAGACGAAGCAAGAATATTTTCATTAGGAAGAGTTTTTCGAAACGAAAAAGTTAGCTACAAACATCTTGCTGAATTTAATCAAGTAGAAGGAGTTGTAATTGGTAAAAATGTTACACTACGAGACTTGATGGGTTTACAAGAAGAATTTTATCGAAGGATTGGTCTGACAAAAATAAAATTCTGGCCAACTTTTTTCCCGTATACTGAGCCCTCTTTACAATCAATGGTTTACAATGAAAGGCTAGGAAAATGGATAGAACTTTTTGGTATGGGTATTTTTAGACCTGAGGTAACAAAACCGCTTGGAATTACAAAACCAGTTTTAGCTTGGGGTGGAGGAATAGAAAGAATTGCAATGCTAAAATATGGAATAGATGATGTACGGGAATTTTATAATAACAATCTTAATTGGTTAAGGAGTGCCACAAAATGCCAGTAGTTCAACTATGTCTTAACAGAATACAAAAACTGGTAGGAAAAAAATCTAACAATAACAACATTCTTTCAAAAATTCCGTTTTTAGGATTAGATATTGAAGAACAAACAAAAGAATACCTTCGAGTAGAATATAGTCCAAATCGACCTGACTTTGCCACTGACTTTGGTATAGCTTTGGGTCTTCAAGGATTACTTGGAATTAAAAAAGGAATTCCTAAACTATCCATAAAAAAGGGAAATTATTCCCTTAAAGTCGATTCTTCCGTACAAAAAATACGTCCCTATATCACCTCAATAATTGCTAAGAATGGAATCATTGATGATGAAACTCTACGGCAGCTAATTTCTCTTCAGGAAGATCTACATTTTGGAATTGGTAGACAACGTAAAAAAACATCGATTGGGATTCATGATTTAGACCGAATAGTTTTTCCTATAAAATACACTGCAGTTACTAAAAATCATAAATTTATCCCACTTGATTCTTCCAATGATATCAGTATAACTGAAGTATTAGAAAAAACAGAGGTGGGCCAGAAATATGGTTCACTTTTGAATAATTCTCCAAAGGTTCCAATAATTTTAGATGCAGTAGGTAATACAATTTCATTTCCACCCATAATTAACTCATCTCTCACTAAAGTTTCAACCAACACAAAAAATCTACTAATTGAAGTTACTGCTACTGAAAAAAATGCAGCCGAAGATACACTTGCTGTTTTGGCTATGACTTTACAAGCAGCAGGATTTCAACTTTATTCAGTAACAATTTCTGGAGCAAAAAACAGTACACCTTTACTTAAACCAAGAAAAATAATTTTATCTACTGAATTAGTAAACAACATCTTAGGTTTGAATCTATCTTCGTCGATGATTGCTAATTCTCTAAGAAAATGTAGAATTGATGCAATTGCTAAAACAAACACTATATCTTGTATAATTCCAAGATTTAGATTTGACATTTTTGGTCCTATGGATTTGGTAGAAGAAGTTGCACTAGGATATGGAATAGAAAATCTAAAACCATCTCTTCCACCTTCAATTTCAGTTGGTCAAAAAAATGACATTACAAAAGTTTTAGATTCTCTAAGTTTGATAATGATTGGTTTAGGATATACTGAAGCACTCAATTCTAGTTTGGTTAGTAATAAAATACAATATGAGTTAACCAATAGAAACAATTCAGAAGTTATTCAAGTTGTTGAATCTAAAAGTCTAGAGCACACAATTCTTCGTGACGCAATCCTTCCAGGGCTTTTAGAAAATTTGGCAAAAAATATACATGAGGAATATCCACAAAAACTTTTTGAAACTGGAACAGTTTTTCTAAAATCTAATCCAATCCAGGAATATTCCAATCTAGCAGGAATTAGTGCACATAAAGATACAAACTTTTCTGAGATTAAATCAATTCTACAATCTTCACTGAAGATTGGATTTAATATTGAATGTGAAACAAAAACAGCAACCCACCCAATATTTTCTGAAGGTAGGATGGCCAATATTTTAGTCAATAACAAAATCATTGGAGTATTAGGAGAAATCGACTCTAAAGTGATTGATAATTTTAAGATACGAGTTCCCGTGACTGCTTTTGAAATCCAATTATCTGGATTAATATTTGACTAACGCTTTATAGAAAATGCCCAAAAGAGCATGCATACAGACGGATTAGGATGACGTTGATCGTGATGATTACAATGATTTCTAATTCACCCAGGTGTGCAACATCGGGCAGCCCCGGTTTTAGAGCCAAATGAGGATAATGGCTAAAGACCGATGAGTTTGTGTGAGTCAGAACCGGGGAACATTTTTTCATTTTTTATTAAAATATAGAGAGAAACAATATCGAATGTGTAAAAGGGAAAAGATTTATTGATATAACCGTCATTTTATACACAAGTATGGCAACAGCATATGTTTTAATAAATTGCGAATTAGGTTCGGAGGAAGCAATTATCCACCAGCTGAAAAGTCTGGAAGGAGTTAAGGAAGTTCATGGGACTTTCGGTGCATACGATATCTTGGCAAAAATTGAATCACCAACAGTTGAAACACTCCGTGAAACAATTACCTGGAAAATTCGTAAAATAGAAAAAATCCGCTCAACTTTGACCTTGATGGGCATCGAAGGCCAAACATAATCTCCTTTTTCTTATTATGTTACTGCATTTTATTTTCGTAATTAAAGAAAATGAACTTGGTAAGCGAGACAAAGAATTTGAATACGTAACCCAAATGTCACAATTTTACAAGGAATGGATAAAGAAGAATTTTTCAAAAGATGTTGAAGTACAATATGATGAGATGATTACAAAACAAAATGGATTGCTTCAAAAATTGGATACTCATCAATTACTCAAAGATCATAGAGAACGAGGAGAAGATGTTTATCATTTTTATCTCACTTATTTTCGTCCTTTTTGGACAGATTGTACTTGTGAGGGATACCATGCTGAGAATTTTGGAATGTCATTATGGAGCATTCCAAAAAATGGAGATGACATTTTGTTTCTAGCTGAAAAAAATTGTACCACTGTTTCCCATGAAATTGCTCATGAACTCTTACGACAAACAGGTAACCAAAAATATATTGAACTAGTCCATGATGTTTGGACAAGACATCTTTTTGATAATTTACCCTTTGAACAATATGGTCAAGATTTTAAAAAAACTACCAACAGTCCTTATTTTTTAACAATTGATACATCAAACTTTCAGTTATAATGAGTATATTTTTCTTTTAATTATAATTATTTTTTTTAGATATTTTTCTGTAAAAATCATCCCAAAAAAATTCCCTGTTTGAAATATTTACTAAATTATTTTAGGTTCAAAGTTTTCACTTTTAATACCACCTCACATGTTGTTCAAGACCATCTAATAGTTAACAAAAATATTACAAAAATTATGGAATAAAATGGATTTAATCTAGCACTTTGTCACAGAATAAATTCTATTTTCAAAGTTTGCAGTTTTAAAATCCAGTTTATTTTCTGGATCTTTTTTTCTTGATTTACTTAATTTTTCAAGTTCTACTAGTGAATCTCCTTTGAACCCAACCGAGGAACCATAAACGGCATCAGTTAACATAGTGCCATGATCCCCTTGCTTAACATCATCTGCAATAGCATAAAATTTTTCAGCCTCCCTTTTTTGAACTGGGGTTCCAGTTGCTTTATTGAATGCAATTGCAATGTACATACCATTACTCTTAACAGCAACAGGAATTTTATGATTTTTCCCAGATCCCCCAGGAATGGTTTCATTGATTAGAATTTCACATTTATGATACATGCTAGAAATGTATGCAAAAAACCTATACTGAGCAAATTTACCTTTATCATCTTCTTCGCAGTCAACGAAGACTTTGTGTAAAACCTGTAACGCCTTATCGTTCATACTTTGTAATCTATCATCAATTCTTCCTCGCTCAAGTAAACTCGAATCACAATCTTTTGCAACTAGAGCAAGAATAAAGTCAGGTAAATTGTAATTTTTTAATGTAGCCACAAAAGAACCTGCTTGTGACATACCAAAACTTGGAAAACCTTTATTGACCAGTTTTTATCAAAACCTCATTTTTATAAACAAAATTTGAATATCTAATTTTATCTTGTTTGACAACCACTTTGTAAAGTGGTTTTTCGTTTATAATTGTTAGGTATATTTTACAATACTAATCACAGTTTAGGATATAATTTGTATTTAAATTTGAAATAATAAATTGCCCATTAATCTTGTATAGTCATGGAAATAGAAACTACCACTGAACTTGTATCAAAGGTCTATCAAAAAACTAAGCAAAACCTTTCAAATTTTCGAAAAATAGTAGGCAAACCTCTTACACTTACTGAAAAAATTCTTGCTGGTCATCTAGTTGAAATCGAAGAAAAAAATCTTGATGAAGGTTCAAACTATGTGTATCTTAATCCTGATAGAATTGCATTGCAAGACGTTACCGGTCAAATGGTTTTGTTACAGTTTATGCAGGCTGATTTAAAACAGACTGTAATTCCAACAACAGTTCACTGCGATCATCTTATTCGAGCTCTAGTTGGAGGAGAAACTGATACTAAAACTGCTCTTGATGAAAATAGTGAAATATACAAATTCTTAGAATCTGCTTCACGGAAATATGGTATAGGTTTTTGGAAACCAGGTGCTGGAATAATACATCAAGTTGTTTTGGAAAACTATGCATTTCCAGGAGGTCTTATGATAGGAACCGATTCTCACACTCCAAATGCTGGTGGTCTTGGAATGATTGCAGTTGGTGTTGGTGGGGTAGATGCAGCTGAAACAATGGCAGGTATACCTTGGGAAATTCTTTATCCAAAACGAATCGGAGTATATCTTACTGGTGAAATTAATGGTTGGACCGCACCTAAAGATGTTATTTTACGTGTAGCAAGTGAACTAACTGTTTCAGGTGGAACAAATGCAGTAATAGAATATTTAGGACCTGGAACAAAATCCATAAGTTGTACTGGTAAAGCCACAATTACAAATATGGGTGCAGAAATTGGTGCAACTTGTTCTATCTTTCCTTACGATAAAAGAATGGAGATATATCTAAGAGCTACTAAGCGCGAAAAAATTGCAGACCTTGCAAACATGAACAAAGAATTACTTACAGCAGATTCAGAAGTAGAACAAAATCCAGAAAAATTCTTTGATAAAGTGATTAGAATTGATCTTTCTAAATTAGAACCACACATTGTTGGTCCTCACACTCCTGATCTAGCAAGACCTATTTCAAAACTTGCTGAAGATGTTAAAAAAAACCAATACGTCAACAACATATCAGTAGCACTAATAGGAAGTTGTACAAATTCTTCATATGAAGATATGTCAAGAGCTGCTAATCTTGCTGAGCAAGCAAAAGCAAAAGGCATCAAGGCAAAAATTCCACTTCTTGTGACTCCTGGTTCAGAACAAATACGTGCAACAATTGAACGGGATGGACAAATGGACTCTCTAAGGTCTATTGGTGCAGTAGTTCTTGCAAACGCTTGTGGACCGTGTATTGGGCAGTGGAGTAGGCCTGAGCTAAAGAAAGGCGAACAAAATACAATAGTTACATCGTACAACAGAAACTTTCCAGGAAGAAATGACGGAAAGCGAGAGACAATGAACTTTATTGGTAGTCCAGA
This sequence comes from Nitrososphaerota archaeon, assembly GCA_032128215.1. Lineage (GTDB taxonomy): Archaea > Thermoproteota > Nitrososphaeria > Nitrososphaerales > Nitrosopumilaceae > CSP1-1. Next base: position 14,441 of record JAQBHA010000021.1, read on the forward strand.
ATTAGTAATAGCTCTTGCAATAGGGGGTAATCTTTCCTTTAATCCAATTACCGATTCAATTACTAGTCCAGATGGTTCAAAATTTCAATTCAAGCCACCAAGTTTAGCTCCAGAGGTACCAATTAATGGTTTTAAAAACACTGAAGGAATTTACATTCCACCTGCAGATAATCCGGAAGAAGTAGATGTAATAATTAATAAAAACAGTAAAAGATTACAAAAACTTGAACCTTTTTCTGCATGGGATTGTAATGATTTTCATGAATTACCAATATTAGTTAAGGCTAAAGGAAAATGTACAACTGATCACATATCCCCTGCTGGGGCCTGGCTTTCTTATCGAGGTCATCTTGATAACTTGAGTGATAACATGTTACTTGGTGCAGTTAATGCATTTAACGATCAGATAGGAAAAGGGAAAAACATTTTCAACAATCAGATAGAACCATTTCCACAGATAGCAAGAGAGTATAAAAAAAGAGGAGTATCGTGGGTGATAATCGGAGATAGTAACTATGGTGAAGGCAGTAGCAGAGAACATGCTGCAATGACTCCAAGATATTTGGGCTGCGTTACCGTGATTACCAAAAGTTTTGCCCGTATTCATGAAACCAACTTAAAAAAACAGGGAGTTCTTGCACTCACATTTGAAAATCCAAATGATTATGACAAAATAATAGAAAGTGATAAAATCAATGTAATTGGACTGAATAATTTTCAAGCTGGAAAAACTCTAAAATGTGAAATAGTACATGAAAATAGAACAAAGGACCAAATTAATCTTAAACACTCTTACAATAACATGCAAATACAATGGTTTTGTTCTGGCTCTGCCCTTAATGTTCTACGTTCAAGATAAACGAGTTTTATTATAATACTCAAAAATGACGTGGGGCCGACCGGAATCGAACCGGCGACTTACGGGTCACTACAGCTCCAAACTTACATCATTTTTTCATCAGTAGCTTAGTTTAACCTCTGGAGCCCTTAGCGGTGATTTTTGTTGACACTGTCGCCCTACCAGGCTAGGCTACGACCCCACAATTAATGAGAAAAATAGACTAGAATTTTAACTTATTTTACTAAGATTTATTTGCATAATTAGGAGTCAAAAATCATTCAGGTAAATCATGGTTAGAATCTCATTGATTATTGTTGGTGCGATACCAGTAATTTTTGCAATCATATTTGCAGTCTCAATAATCACTCATCAAGAAATTCCAATCACTGCTGTAGTACAAGGGGACAAACTTACTATAGAATATACTAAGCATCAACTAAAACTTGTTTCATTTGGTGTATCAGAAAGAACAGGTTCACAATTTACTGAGATTTTGACAATAAGCAATGATGGAGAAATAAAATATAGTGTGATTGAAGAAGGATATCCAAAACCAGACAAAAAATCTACAATCAACAATGATAAATTAAAAAAACTAACTGCGCTGATAAAAGAAACTGGTTTTATGGAAATTCCAAGTGAATCTTTTCCTGTAAGGGATGGGATTGAAGAATATCAAAAAACTACAATCAAAGTAACTTTAAACGGACAAATACGACAGATCCAATGGGTTGAGCAAAATACAACTGATAAATTTGTACCTCCAATCATATCTATTATTGAATTAGAATTAGACCAAATTATTAATCAATTAATAGAATAAATACCGAAGAGATTAGTTATTAGTATGATACCACTTTCTGGCGACTTATCTCAGGCAAAAGGAGTTGTCAATGAAAAAATTGAATCAAATGCAATTACAAGGGGCACATCTACCCTAAAACGTGGATTAGCTCACATGCTAAAAAATGGAGTTGTAATGGATGTTACAACCGTAGAGCAAGCACAAATAGCTGAAGATGCAGGTGCAGTATCGGTTATGGTCTTAGATAAACTTCCATCTGATGTTAGAAAAGCAGGAGGAGTTGCTAGAACCGCAAGTGTTAGAATCATCCAAGAGATTATGGATGCTGTAACTATTCCAGTTATGGCAAAATGTCGTATTGGACATGTTTACGAAGCACGAGTTCTCCAAGAAACAGATGTTGATATGATAGATGAATCTGAAGTGTTAACACCAGCAGATGAAAATCATCATATTTGGAAATGGGATTTTACAACACCTTTTGTAAACGGTTCACGTTCATTGGCTGAAGCTCTTCGTAGAATTGAGGAGGGGGCAGCGATGATTAGAACCAAAGGAGAACCAGGTACAGGTAACGTAGCTGAGGCTGTTCTTCATATAAAAAAACTCAATGATGAATTACGAATTATTAAATCAATTTATGATTCAGGTGATAATCAAGAACTAGTAAAAATGGCAAGAGAATTTAGAGTTTCATATGATTTAGTAAATGAAACCGCTCGACTTGGAAGATTACCCGTTGTTAATTTTGCAGCAGGGGGAATTTCCACACCTGCCGACGCTGCTTATTTGATGTTGCTTGGATGTGATGGAATCTTTGTTGGTTCTGGTGTTTTCAAAGCCAAAGATGCAAAAGAACGTGCACATGCTATAGTTTTAGCTACTACATTCTGGGAAGATCCAGATAAAGTCAAAGAGGCACAGAAAATGATTGATGAACGTCAATCAATGCTTGGTCTAGATGTAAAGGAATTAGAATTAAGAATGCAAGAACGTGGTAGTACTGCATGAGTGAAATAAACATTGGAATTTTATCAATTCAAGGAGATGTTGCGGAAAATGTATCTGCAAGTGAGGCCGCATTAAAAGAACTTGGAATAAAAGGTAAAGTTACTCAAGTTAAGACTCCTGAACAAATATCTACATTAGATGGATTGATTATTCCTGGCGGTGAGAGTACAGTAATGGGACACCTTTCACTAGTTAATGGGTCGCTAAAGAAAATAAAAGAAAAAATTGAATCTGGTATGCCTGTTTTTGGAATTTGTGCAGGACTAATTTTACTTTCTAAAAAGGCAAAAGATAGAATCGTTGGAGACACTGATCAGCCTCTATTGGACTTGCTTGATGTTAAAGTAGAACGTAACTCCTTTGGGAGGCAACGTGATTCATTTGAGGCAGAAGTTTCTCTAGAATCAATAAATATATCAAAATTAAATGGAGTTTTCATTCGTGCTCCATCTATTATTTCGGTTGGAAATGAAGTTGAGGTTTTATCTAAATTCAACGAAAAAATTGTTGCTGTAAAACAGGGAAATATTCTAGCGACTGCATTTCATCCAGAACTGACTTCTGATATCTCATTGCACAAATATTTTGTAAAAATCTTACAACAATCATTGAAAAACCAATAAGCAATTTTTTTCAGTATATTTGGTAGCATTTCTACGCAATGCTTTTTAATAAATAATGGAATGATTGAATAATTGAAACAAAATAATCTTCATGTTATATTTGTAATATTTGCTATATTTGCAAGTATTTTAGGTTCGAATTTTGGATTTATTGCGTATGCCGACGATTCATCTGAGAATGATAAACGTGAAGAAAAAATTAATGAAAAAAAACAAGAACGTGAAGAAAAAATTAATGAAAAAAAACAAGAACGTGAAGAAAAAATTGATGAACAAAAACAACTTAAAGATGAACTGAGAGATGAATATAAAATAAAATTAGAGGAAAAGAAAATACAATTTGTTAATTTTGAAAAAGAATTGAAAGAAAAATATAACATATTAAAAAACGAATTTAAAGAAAAATACCAGCAACTTAGAATCTCTAAAATTTCAGATCTTAAGGAAGATACTTCAGATATCATAAAGTCATCTCTATCAGATGATGAGAAAATTGAATTAGAAATCAAACGCAAAGAGCTTCGATTGTTAGAATATGAATTCCGAGAAAAAATTAAAAATTTAAAATTAGAAGCTAAAGAACAATTTAATGAACTTAAGCATGAATTAAAAATTCAAGAAGACGATAGAAAGAATAAGATCCGTGATAGAATTAATGAATTAAAAGAAAAATACAAAGACCAAATTAGAGAGCATGCTAATCGTGATTCAGATGCCTTGGAAAATTATTCATCAGAGTATGACAGTAAAAAGATAAACGTCTGCCACATTCCATCAGGAAATTCTGATAATGCTCAGACAATTAACATTTCAGTTAATGCATGGAAATCTCACATGGTTCATGGGGATTCTATTGGTAAATGTGAGGAGTCTGATCAAACCGATAACACCGATGAATCAGTAGATAATGAATCTCAAAATATTGAGATTAAACTTGAAGAAGACCTTGGAATCTCACAGCAATAAAAATTAGATGAGTATGATGGGGCATACAACTTCTAACTTGGGAATAAAAATAACCTCTTTAGGAGTATTCTTTTTACTATTTTTGATACCTCAAGTATCCTCACTAGCAGATGCTGCTTTATTTGAAATAGAAAACCAAAATATTGATTATCAAATAGAAGGTGGAACAGTCACGGATATATCTCTTGATTCTGATTTTATTGAATTAATTGTATACATCGATTCTACAGATGATGGACTTCTACAGATCTCATTTCCACGAGTACTCTTAGATGCTAAATTCAATGACGTTGATGATATCTTCTTTGTTATTGTGGATGGTTTTCAAACAGAACCTGTTGAAATTACTAGCGACATTCATAGTCGCACGCTCATAATTCCTTTCTTTGCAGGTGATACTCAAATTGAAATTATTGGAACAACTATTTTAGAAGAAAGTCTGCAAGAATTTATTTCAGAGTCTGAAATTGAAATTCCCAAATGGATTAAAAATAATGCAGGTTGGTGGGCTGATGATTTAATTGGAGATTCTGATTTTGTTTCTGGAATTCAATATTTAATTACTGAAGGAATAATGAGTGTATAATCTCACTTAAGATTATGCATTGCTATAAGATCTTTTTTGAAAATTTCAAGACTAGATGGGATTGAAATTTCTATTGAATCCTTTAGTGAAAGACCTTTGTCCTTTTTTTCATTCCAAACTTTAGAATTAAATTCAATAATTTCCTTAGTATATTTACTCATGTCTTTGGGTGACTCTTTTTTTACTTGTATTTCTTTGTGAATGCTTTCTTTAGAGTAAAGTTTCTGCCAAAGATGTTCAGTAATTAATGGAGTAATTGGAGCCAATAATTTTAAAATTGTTGATAGCGTTTTGTGTAGTGTAAATATTGCTGCATTTTTTTCATCTTCAGAAAAACCTATTCCATAGGCACGTGCCTTTACCATTTCAATATACTGTGCTGCAAATAGATTCCATGTAAATTCTCTTACCGCTACAGAAGGAATAAAAAAATTATACTCTCCATAACCACTTTCACACTCAGTAATAAGTTCATCAAGCTCAGATAATATCCAATCATCTGCTGGGGTTGTTTTACAAGATTCTTGAATTGGAAAACTAGATAAAAATCGAGAAACATTCCACAATTTACTTAGAAATTTCCTTGTTGATTCAATTTTTTGTTCAGAGCATCTAAAATCATGCCCATGATTTATCTCACTTGCACTCCAAAACCTGAACGTATCTGCTCCAAATTTTTGAATTATTGGAAGAGGATCTAAAGCATTTCCTATACTTTTACTCATCTTCATTCCTTTTTCATCTAGTCCATATCCCATTATCCAAGCTTCTGACCAAGGTTTTTCTCCTGTAAGCTGTTCACAACGTAATAAAGTGTAGTAAAGCCATGTACGTACAATGTCTTTTGCTTGAGGTCTTATAGAAGTTGGATAAGTTTTTTTGAAAAACTCTTCATCTTTTCCAAATTTAGTAATAAAAAGTGGTGAAACACTAGAGTCCATCCAAGTATCAAATGTTCTATCTTCCCCTACAAATTCAGAAGCGCTACATTTTGTACATTTGTTTATGGGACATTTGTCCTTCCACGGCTTGTAATATTTGCCTGGTTCAGGTATGTGTGGTTCTAAACAATCTTTGCAATACCATATTGGAATTTCCGTTCCATAGAATCTTCTTCTAGAAATCGGCCAATCAATTGCTATAGATTCAAGCCAGTTCATTAGGATTTGTTTATGCATATCAGGATAGAATCTAATTTGATTTCCAAGTTTTTTCATCTTCTCGGTAGAATCTAATTGTTTTAGATAATACTCTTCCATTGGAATAATTTCAATTGGGTTTTTGCTTCTCTCAGATACTGGAGTTCTGTGGGTAATTTCCTCTATCTTTTCAACAAATCCCTTTTTTTCCAAATCCTCGATAATTTTTTGTCTAGCTTGTTTTGGTTTGAGACCCACATACTCTCCTGAAACTTCAGTTAACCTTCCATCTAATCCAATAGCTACGACTTCGTCTAAATTCAATTCTCTAAATAATGCAACATCATTTTGATCACCATAACTACATACCATAACTGCTCCAGAACCAAACTCTTTTTGGGCTGAATGATGTATTCTAATCTCTACTTCGTGATTGAATATTGGTACTGTTGCTTTCTTACCGATTAAATCAGTATATCTCTCATCTTCTTGATTAACAATAATTGTCTTACATGCACAGAGTAATTCCGGCCTAGTGCTTGCAATAACAATAGTTTTTTGTGATTCTTTAATTTCAAATTTCATATAGACGAGTTTTGTGGGTAAATCAAGATAGGTGATTTCAGCATCAGCTATTGTAGTCCCAGAGACCCAATCGTAATTGTTTGGCCTATTTGCACGATAAATCAGACCACGCTTCCATAATTCAATAAAAGTTGTCTGTGTAAGAGTTCTATATTCCTCAGAATCTGTCCTATAATAATTGGAAAAATCGCCGCTAATTCCTAAACTCTTCATTATTTGAATCATTTCAGCTTCTAAGTCATCAAGTGCCTCTCTACAAAGTTCCAAAAATTTTCCCCGTTCTGTTTCTCTCATTCTTATTCCATTTTTTTTCTCTGTGTATAGCTCAACTGGTAATCCATTTCTATCAATCCCTATTGGAAAGTAGACATTTTTTCCAGACATTCTAGCAGTACGTGCTATCATATCTATTTGTGAATAATGTGATGCAGCACCAATGTGCCAGGGACGCCCAGATGGATAAGGAGGAGGCGTATCGATTGTAAAATTTTTTTCTTGTGGTTTAAATTGATAAAGACTAGAATCTTCCCACTGTTTTATTATTTCTAATTCTAATTCAGGATTCCAAGCTTTCTCTTGTATTTTTGGTTCCATTTCCTATGATTTTGCTAACTGTGAAATAATATGAGCTCCCTTGTTATATCCTTCGTAAATGTATACTCCGACTGCCTCTACGTTTTTGGGTAATTTGGGAGCAAGAATTTTGATTATTTCAGTAGAAAGATTTTCCACAGTCGCCTCTCCTTCTAACAAATAGGTTGTATCTTTTGGAAGCTGTAGTTCAAACATACCTTTTGGTCCTTTAAATGAAATATTATAATGAGACTCATCTTCTTTTTTTAAATATTTTCTGTTTATGAAAAATTTATGATCAAGAAAAGAGATTGCTTCCTTGATAATTTTTTTTGCATCCCCAAAATCTACTAATAAATTATTTTTCATCTGACCTACTAACTCAACCATTACTGCAGATGTATGACCATGAAGAATTGAACATTTTTCAACAAGTGGTAAAATATGTGCATAGTCAAATGCAAATGATGGATCTTCCATGAAGATGGAACCTGTTTGAGGCTCTTTGTCATAAAATACAATTTCTTTTAATTCCTTTATTTGCGCAGCATACTTTGGATGACCTACAGCCATAATTTTTATTTCAGGTGACATCTTTTTGATTTTCTTATATTTTTCAAGGTCTTCGTCATTATCTATTACTTCAATTAATCCAGCTTTTGTTTTGAAATCAACAAAAACAGTTTTTCCTTCAAGAGTAAATTTGTGATTATATTCATATTCTTGTCCAAGAAACGAAAGCATTTGTGCTATGGAAAGCTCCGTTCTGGATTTCATCAAGATTCCATTTTTGTCAATATATCTAAAATCAGAATCTAGTATAGTTGGGGACGTGGTCATTTGCAAAAACTGACTTTATTCTGTATATAAAACGTGGTCTTTTTTAAATTAATGAATTAAGAGTCTTTGCAAGTTTAATGTCATTTTCTGTAATCCCTCCAGCATCATGAGTCGTAAGGTCCACAATTAATTTATTGTAAACATTAAACCATTCTGGATGATGATTCATTTTTTCAATATGCATTGCGGCTCTAGTCATAAAGCCAAATGCTTGATTGAAATCATCAAAATGGAATTCTTTGTGTAATTTATCTTCAATTATTGACCAGCCAGCCATGTCTTTGAGTTCCTTTTCAATTTCATCACTAGGGATCTTTGTTACTCCCATGAAAATGAAACTTCCATGTTACATTAATAGATAACCGTAAGCACTTTGTATCCCATCTTTAGATTGTATGTATTGGCTAGTACTACAGATATTTTAGAAGAATTACAAAATGCCATCAAAGAAATTTTATTAGAAAAGAAAATCGCAGTTGCATTTTCTGGAGGTGTAGATAGCACACTTTTAGCAAAAATCTGTAGTGATCTAGGTTATCAAGTAACTCTTCTCACCATTGGTTTTGCAGGATCACATGATATTTTATTTTCAAAAAAAGTAAATGAAATCATGAAATTGCCTCACAAGATTCTTGAAATTGATCCTAATACATTTCATAAAGTTTCATTAAAAATTAAAGATAAAATAAATTCTGATAATTTATCATGGAATGAAAATTGTATTGCATTCTATTATGTTTCAAAACTCGCTAAGAGCCTCGATATAGGTACTGTAATAACTGCAAATGGAATCGATGAATTATTTTGTGGATACAATGCATATAGAGATGCCATAAAAGAAGGAAAACAAATAGTACAAAAATTAATGAATTCTAAAATTGAAAATGAATTAAAGATGATGAAAGCAGTTTCTAAGGTATCATCAGAGTTTGGAGTGAAAATTCTTCAACCATTTTTATCTGAACGTTTCATAATATTTTCTAAAAAAATTCCTCTAAATTATAAAATCAAAGATTCTAATGATTTGTTACGAAAGCACATAATACGAAAGGTAGCTGCCGACATAGGTGTACCTGAAATATCTGCTAATCAAAGAAAAAAAGCATTGCAATATGGTTCTTTAATACACAAAAAATTAATCAAATCTAGATAAATTTTTTACATGTATTTTGAACTGACTTTGAAACATTATTAATTATAGCCGAAGACGAACCAAGATGATTTTCTGGGGTGAAAATCGTTTTGATCTCTTTTTCAGTTATTTGTGAAGATATTGATTTATCATTTCTTACTGCATCAATGTATTCAATTCCTTTATCATGTGCATCAAATGCAACCCTTTGAACATCTCTATACGCTTTGAATCGAGGAATCCCTTTTTTGATAAGTTCTTTTAAAAGAAATTCAGCAAAGATTTGGCCTTTAGTTACGTAAAGATTTTTTGTAATACTATTTGTGTTGATATGTAGATTTTGAATAACGTTGATCATTGTTTCTATCATCTCATCTAACAAAATTGAACACATGGGAAGAATGAATCTCTCATTTGCTGAATTAGACAAGTCACGTTCGTGCCAATGAGGGATATTTTCAAATGAGACTTGCACTTGACTACGTAATAATTTTGATAACGATGTAATTCGTTCACTTTTAGTTGGATTTCTTTTTACTGGTACTGCACTACTTCCCATCTGACCTTTTTTGAAATGTTCTGCAACTTCTCCAATTTCGGTCCTTTGTAAATTGCGTATTTCAACTGCTATTTTTTCAAGTGTAGAACCTAATAGTGCCAACTGAAAAACATATTCTGTATACCTTTCTCTTGGAATTATTTGTGTAGCTACTTCTGCTGGATACAACCCAAGTTTTTTTGATACTCTTTTTTGAACATCAAGTGCTTGTGAACCCATTAATGATCCCGTTCCCACTACTCCAAGAGTTTTGCAGATCAAAACTCTCTTTTTTATTTCTTCAATTCTTTCAACATGTGTTGACATTTCAAAAGCCCAGTTTGCAAATTTCAAACCAAAAGAAATAATGCTTGCATGCTGTCCATGTGTTCGACCAACTGCAGGAAGATCTTTGTATTTTATGGCCATTTTCACTAAAAGTAAAGCTAGTTTGCCTACTTTTGGTTGAATGATTGCCAAGGCATCTTTCATCTGCATCGAATTGCTTGTATCTACAAGATCATTACTTGTCAGTCCATAATGAACCCAAGGCCTTGCTTCTAGTTTACATTTTTCACTTAGTGCTTCAACTAGAGCTGCAGTATCATGATCACTTTTTGCTTCAAGTTGTTTGATTCGCTTTACTGTAATTTTTCCTGATCTTGAAGCACGTTGAATCTCCTTACCTACTACTTTGGGAATCATCCCAATTTCACTTTGAGAAACTGCAGTAGCACCCTCAATTTCTAACTGATAATTGATTTTTTTTTGTTCTTTGAATAAAGCAACCATCGCTTCTGTTCCGTAACGACCGCTATCTATCGGTAATATTGACAATATTGTATCTTATTTTTTATCGAAAATAAATCTACTTATGATTTAAATTATCTTGGTATGCCCATTTAACGATCTTAATGTCCAGTTTAATTCCAAAAAAAATTGGAAATATGACATATAAAATTGAAAAAGACGAATCACTAGGAATGAAAGTTCCTGTAATTATTTATGCAAACGACCAACTTCTTGAAAAAATGATGTACGATAGAACAATTAAACAGGCAATCAATGTTTCTACTATCCCTGGCATCCTGCAAAACGTAGTCGTATTACCTGATGGTCATGAAGGCTATGGCTTTCCAGTAGGTGGTGTAGCTGCTATGGATGCAGAAGAAGGAATGATTAGTCCTGGAGGTGTTGGTTATGACATCAACTGTGGAGTAAGACTATTACGAACAAATCTAAAAGAAAATGATGTACGACCCAAATTAAAAGAACTTGTAAATGATCTTTTTAATTCTATACCTTCTGGTGTAGGATCAAAAGGTGCCTTTAAACTGAGTAATTCTCAACTTGATGAAGTTTTGGTAAAAGGAGTTCAGTGGGCAGTAGATAATGGATACGGAACAAAAGATGATGCAGATGTTTGCGAAGAAAATGGTCAAATGGATAAAGCAGATCCAAACAAAGTTTCAGATAGAGCGCGCAAACGTGGAGCACCACAACTTGGAAGTTTAGGTTCTGGTAATCATTTTCTTGAAATACAAAAAGTTGCAGAAATTCATGATGAAGAAGCTGCAAAAAGAATGGGAATAGAACTAGGACAGGTTACTATCCTAACACATTGTGGCTCCCGTGGATTTGGTCATCAAATCTGTAGTGATTATCTTAGGATTTCTGAGCAAGCGCTAAAAAAATATGATATTTCTTTACCTGATAGAGAGCTTGCATGTGTTCCAAATTCCTCAGAAGAAGGTGAATCATACAGAAAAGCAATGTTTGCAGCTCTAAACTTTGCATGGAGCAATAGACAAATGATTACCCATTGGACTAGAAAATCCTTTGAACGAATTTTCAAAAAATCTGAAGCAGATCTTGAAATGAATTTAGTTTATGATGTATCCCATAATATCGCAAAAGTGGAAAAGCACAATTTTGATGGTAAACAAAAATCTGTTGTTGTTCATAGGAAAGGTGCAACAAGGGCGTTTCCTGCAAATAAAGAAGAGGTTCCAAAAAAATACAGAGATTTGGGTCAACCTGTTTTTATTCCAGGTTCAATGGGAACTGGAAGCTGGATTTTACTTGGACAGCCAAATTCTATGAATCTTACCTTTGGTTCAACTGCTCATGGAGCAGGACGAACTATGTCTAGAACAAAAGCTAGACGAGATTATACAGAATCACAAGTAAAAAAATATCTTTCTGATAAAGGAATTGAGGTTAAGGCATTAACCAGGGATGGCCTAGTCGAAGAAACTCCACAAGCATACAAAGATGTTGATTCAATCGTTAACGTTTCACATGAACTTGGAATTGCTACTAGGGTGGCAAAATTAGTGCCAATAGGAGTGATAAAGGGATGAGTGAAGATGACAGGGAACTTGAGCAATTAAAGAAAAAACGTCTAGCAGAAATGGAAAAAAATATTGCCCTAAAGCAAAAACTAGAAGAAACTCCTGCAAAAAAAATACCAGCTTCTGCAAGAGAGATGTTGATAAAAAATTTAGGTTATAGAGGTCAAGAAGTTTTACAAAATGCAGAATCACAGTTTCCTTCTGAAACTAAAACAGTAGTTGAAAAACTAGGAGAATTGTTTTCTTCTGGTGAAATCAATGAAGAGATCGATGGTGGAAAGCTGTTAGCTTTGTTTAGATCTGTTGGAATTAATGTACGAATGCAAACAAAAATCAACGTTGAACAAGATGGTGAATTTGTTTCCCTCTCTGACAAACTTACTAACAAATCATCTAATACAGAAATTTCAATTGAAGATGATATAGATTCTCAATGAAAACCATTTTTGAAGTAAGTACAACCCATTACGATGATGACAAAATCCTAATGATTAAAGCACTAAGTCATCTTCAAACTCTATGTGAAATAACTGATGCTTACCATTTAGGTACACCTCTCTCAAGATTTGGATGGACGTTCTTTCCTTTATTGTTAAAACCTACTCTACTAACAAGACTGGAAGAAAAATTTTTTGATATGATTAAAAAATCTAAAGGTAGAAAACCTGATGAAAAATTTACTAATTTTATGATCGATTTTTTTGAATCACGTGGTTGTAAAATAAAATTAAAACTAGTAGAATCAGATTAAACTCTTCTTCCTCTCTTTCCACCTTTCTTTCTAGTGGTATCGTGAGGTATTGGTGTTACATCATCAATTCTTCCTATCCTAAAGCCTCCTCTTGCAAGTGCTCTAATAGCTGCTTGTGCACCAGGACCAGGAACCCTTGACCCAACGCCACCAACTGCTCTTACTCTTATATGCAATCCAGTAAAGCCCTTTGTTTTTGATACTTCGACTACTGCATTAGATGCCTTCATAGCTGCAAAAGGAGATGATTCGTATCTATCAGCATTAACATGTACACCGCCTGAGCTAAGTGCAACTGTTTCAGCTCCTGTAAGATCTGTTATGTGAACAATGGTATTGTTGTAACTACTGAAAATATGCGCAATTCCCCATTTTTCTTTAGCATGTTCTGTTGTTTCTTCTCTAGGTTGTTTTTTTTGTTCAGTTTTAATTATTTCTTTATCTTCGTCTTTTTTTCCTGTTTGCATTTCAGCCTTGATTTTTTCAGCTTCAGCTTTGATCTCTTCGATTTTTTCAGCTTTTATTGCTTCAGCTTCTAATTCAGACAATGTCTACCCACACCATGAAGGGTTTAAAAAACATTAACTTCTAAAATGTAGCCAACCTTTATTTTTAATTTGAATAGTTTTTGTGCCCATTTTATACATAACACCACCTCCATTTGCGACATAACCGATTTCAAATAATGGTATTTTTTGTGCTTTAGCATTCCTCTTGACTCTGGAGATATTTGTGGGATTAACTGTACCCACTATCTCGTATTCTTCACCCCCATTGAATATCAAATCTAATGGATCTATTCTATTAGTATTGGCAAATTCGAAAATATCTTGATTTGCGGGGAGTTTTGTTAATATGAATTTTTTTTTACTTTGCTTTGCCATTTCATGTAGAGTTGTAGATAACCCATCGCTAGAATCCATTGAAGATGAAAAAAATTTAAGATTTGTTATTCCGAATTTCAATCTACATAAGGGTCTAAAGACTGTTCTTTTAGCTTTTTTTGAAAATTCTGGAGTAGCTTTTTTCTTACTCAATAATATTTTTAGACCTGCAGATGAGTATCCAAATGGACCCGTGGTTACTATAACGTCATTTGTTTTTGCTCCCTTTCTTGCAACAATTTTTTTAGCAAACCCAAAAAGAGAAATCTGAATTACTAATTCTTTTCCCTCATTAGTATCTCCACCAATAAATCTAAGATCAAACTCTTTAGCTGCTTTTCCTATACCAATAGCTAAATCAGTGATCATTAATTTAGAAAATTTTTTTGGTATAGTTAATGATATCATTCCGTAGAGTGGTTTTACTCCCTTTGATGCAAAGTCACTAACACACGCGACAACACTTTTTCTTGCGGCATCCTTTAATTTCATGCCTGGTGGGATATCAGTACTTTCTACTAGTGTATCCACTTTTGTTATACAATTCGTTTTTCCAATCCTGATAATCTCCACATCTTCTGAAACAAATCTATAATTTTTTAGCTTTTTCTGAAAAATTAAAATAATTTCTTTTTCATTTAACTTTGCCATAACTCTGTTTCACCATCTCTCTTACTTGTTGTACAATAGTTTCTGCTTTTTCAATATTATTTGACTCAGCTGAGATTCTAATAATATCTTCTGTATTTGATTTACGTACTAGAACCCAACTGTCCTCATCAATTATTGCTTTAATTCCATCCATTGAAGTTATTTTTCCAAACTTTTTAGATATTGTTTCTTGTAAATTCTCTAAAGTTTTATCATGAAGATTTGATTCAATTTTTATCTTATCTCTTACTTGGTGATATCTCTCCATGAATTTGAGTATCTCTTCAAAGATGTTTGTTTTAAGCATTGAGGCAATTAAACCACTAGTTAGAATTCCATCTCGACAAAAATTGAATTCCGGAAGAATGAACCCTCCACTACTTCCTTCCCCACCTGCTTGAGATTTGGTTTTTAGCATAAGATCAATGACATTTGCCTCCCCAACTTTGGAGCGTTGAACCTCTCCTCCTTTTTTTATAATAAATTTTTCAACTGACACACTAGAATCTATACTTAAAACAAATTTTTTATAACCCAGTTCAAGAGCTTTTGCTACACCTAAACCCAGTGTTATATCTGGAGATAGTTTTTTCCCATCTCTGACAACAACTAAACGATCTCCATCTAAATCAAATGCAAACCCGATAGCCCCTTTGCTGTTAGATATTAATTCTTTCAAATCATCTGAAGTCGGATCAGGTCCACGAGAACATCCTTCTAAATTTTCATTAATGGTTTTAACTTGACATCCAATTTTTTTTAATAATTCTGGTGCAACATCTCTAGCAGCACCACCCCCTACATCTACAACAACTTTGGGCGCACCTGAAACTTTACCAATTAAATTAGCAGCTTCATCAATGTAATTGGATTCAATTTTAGTTTCTACTCCAATAATTGATTTTGAATTATTCTGATCAGTAGTAAGAAAATTCAACTCTTCTTCGTTAATGCCTCTTCCATTTACAATGAATTTTAGACCATTCCACTCTAGAGGATTATGAGAGGACGTAACAATGATTCCGGCATTATATTTTCTGGATTCTCTAAATATTACAGGCGTGGGTACCATTCCTAGATTATACACATTAATTCCACATTGCAATAATGCAGCACTTACTGTTTCTATTATCATAGAACCTGAAGGCCTTGTATCCTGTGCGATTACACATTTTTTTGATTTAATCAGAAACGAGAAATTGTTACAAAATCTCAAAACATCCTTCAATGTTAAATCATTTCCAAAAATGCCCCTTATTCCGGAGACAGATATTTTCACTAAATCCAAACCAAAAAGGCTTTTTATAAACTCTGACAGGAAACTTGTGTGCCTCGATAGCTCAGTCTGGTAGAGCGAACGCCTCGTAAGCGTTAGGCCGTGGGGTCGAATCCCACTCGAGGCTTTTAATTTTAATTTATAATAGTTAAGAGGAATTTTAGAATCTGTTTAATTATTATTCAAGGGATTCAATATCATCTTCTAGCTCCCTCGCTAATCCTTTCCACCATTTTGTTCCCTCGCTTGTCATACTCCCCTCGATATTATCCGAATAACCATCCCTTATAGATCTGCCGATTGCTTAATTTTTGATCAACAATTTTCATTAAATTGATTCTAGACTTTAACAATTCAAGAATTTCTACTCTCTGATTTTTTTCTCATCCATTTTCTATACAGAATAACTCCTAATGCACCTGAAGCGAAAGCCCAAAACACATGCCAACCAAATGGATTTTGCTGAGCTATTAAGCCAAGAAAGGCGTAAATTGTTCCGGCAATACACGCAAATCCAATTAACTCTATAAACTTACTCATTACTCATCAGACTGTAATTATCCCCATTCAAAAAGATATATTATTTTGTTATTCAGAGGAGTGGTGGACAAATATCTTCTCATCATTTTGATGTTCATGATTGCAGGAATGATCATAGCGTTAACTAGAGAGCCTTTAGACTTTATACTCTTTTATGCAAGTGTTGGTGGTGCAATAATTATAATACTTTACGGAGCTATGAAAAACAGAAGAGAACAGCAGGAAAAGAGACGTGAAAATCGAAGGTCGAAAAAATAATCTTAAAGATCTAATCCAAAAGAACCTGCAATATCTGAAAAAGTTTTGTATGATTCAAGATATTGTCTTCCTTTTGGTGTAATAACAAAAGTATGTTTTCCATCATAATCAATTTTGTTGATTAATTCTGCACCTGTTAAATTTTCAAGGAATTTAGAAAGTCTAGAATGTGATAAGTTTGCTTTCATAAGAAGTGAAGTGGTTTTAATTCCCTCATGACCTGATTGATCTGTTGCAATAAGTAAATCTGCTACAATCTGCATACTAGTCCTATATCCTGCCATATGATAGGCATCATTAATCGGTAATATAAGAATATTACCCATAATTTTGCACATATTAAATAGAATTTGTCTCTTCTTACAGATATGTCAAAAGAGGCATCGATCCCATGGGTTAGTGATTTTTTGGGAGTTGCGTATCGATATTATGATTTGAGAATGAATGTGATCCCGTTATTTTCAGAACGAAAACTAGCAGTAAATCTATGGCATGACACAATACATTGGTGGAACGATCATTCAATTAAGATTCGTTTTGTTGAAACTAGTGACCAGTACTGGTTTATCATGGGTAGCGATTCAACAAAGCCTCAAACAAACAAATCTTTTTTTAAAATTTTAGATAAATCTACAAATTATGAACGTTTTAAAAAAGGACATGAGGGAGAAGCTTATCTTAGATTAGGAAGCTATACAAAAAAATTCAAAAATGATGTAAAAGATGACGCAGTTTGTAATTGTAGTCATATTAAAGAAGATCATGAATTAGAACGCGATCAAGATGCTTGTCTAGTTGAGGAATGTCACTGTAAAAAATTTGAAACTTTTCAGGTAAATTTATTAAAAAAGAAAAAAACAATTACAGACATTAAATTTCTACAAGAAGATGAAATAAAAGATGATCCTTTAACATGGAATTGTCTTTATATCAACAAATATAGAAAAACGAATTGATTTATGAAAATAAAATTGTCAATCTATTCATCTGATAAATTTACTCGTACATGTTTCCCGGGGTAGAATTCAGAAATTTTTTTAGAATAACATATACCACATAATGTCCCATCAATTTTCCATTCCTTCATGGGAATATACTTAGTCTCCAATAGGTTATTGCATAAAACGCATTTTTCTTCTTTTTTCAAACCAATTTTGTTTTTTTGTTCTATATAAAAATCATCTTAGACATTTTACTAATAATTTTAATTGGAGAAATCATGTTAAATATTACTATCTTCTAGAAAACATACGGTAGAATGTCTGATCAATGTAAACCTCCTGCAAATTTTTACTTGGTTAGACCTCTACCGTTTAAGGAAAAATAATTGATTATGCCATATTACCAATCAATTTTTTAATACTTTCTATTTCATCTTCTTCCTGTATTATTTTTTTATCTATTACTCGTAGCATCGCATCATTCCAGACATGATGTGAAAAGAAATTATGTTTGGTATTTGCTATTTCCATTTCATCATCTACTACCGTATCTTCAAGGAATTTTGTGACTACTGTATCAGATAGTTTTAGAATTCTACTATTTAGCTTAAAGCTCCTAAAAACTGGTTCCAATTTTGTAATGTCGCTTTTAAAATCACCTTTTGTATCTAGGATATTTTTATGTAAGATCCGAAAATACACGGCGACGAAAAATAAGGTCGCATATCGTTTGGTTTTATGTCCTCCTCTCTTACCATACTTTAGGGTGTTTTTGGCAAATTCTTTTACAAGATATGGATATAGTAATAACCTGTACTCATCTTCAAGTTTTTCATTGAAAACATCGTCATACTTACTTCCACGTGGTAAAAATTGTGCAGGCGAGCTATAAGATTCTGTAGGCCTTTGCTCAATTCCAGCAACTAAAGCTTGAATGGCATCTTTAGCAACAATTACTTTTTTGTGATTATCTGGTAAATATTTATTATAAATTACATCTCCTTTTAATTCTGATTGCTGCGATTTAGTTTTTGAATCAAAAGATCCTGCTTGAATTTCATAAAAGTAACCACAATTTTGTAATTGTGATTTTATTGATTTATGGAAATCCATTAATGAAACAAGATCTTTGCCTCTAACAGAATTTTGTGAATTTCTGTATTTTGTAATATTATTTTGATCTTCTTCATCATCAGCACGAATTATTGTGACTGTTATACTTCCTTCCAAATTATGTGTCCGTTTAGCTCGATCTACAATTGAATTGGATGTTTGAGCTCCATTTACTATTTGTGGGGCATGTAATAATATGGAATTATTTCCAATTTCTTCAAAGTTACTTACTACAATTGTAATTCCGTTATTGTAATAGAAGAACTTGTCAGGTACATTCTGTAAGGTTTCTCTAATTCCTTTGTTTACAGTAGTTTTAAACTGCATCCACTGTCTGATATTTGATTCAAAGACATAGTCACGATTTTTAGAGATAAACTCAGTTAATTCTCTTAGTTTCAATATCCCTAAAATAGTATTTTCATGTCCAAGCATTTTCTCCAATTTAATCGTAGATTTTTTACCAGCGGCTGGTTTTTTTATTCTACTCCATAATCTTTGGATGATTTCTTCTATATCGATTATTTCAAAATATTTCTCATTCTCATATTCTACTTCCTGATCCGTTACATAACAGCATTCCACTTTCAAATTTTTATCACGTATCTTAGTAACTAAATGAGCTAATTCCGGACGCATTTTAGTAACATCGCTTCTGAGTAATCGTTTTACATCTTCTTTGAATTTTGCAATAGCTTCCATCGAGTGTGAGGTTCCATATTTTGACTGGAATAGTCTTATCTTGTTATCAGAAAAATCAACTGGAAGGTATGCATCAATCCCTAAATCGTTGGCTCCATCAACTATTGCATCGGCGGCATCATCTTCTGTTGCCTCATAAACTCTTGTTAGAACCCAATGCAGAAAATTATGCCCTTTTTCAACTTCATTTTTAGAACATTCTGCATTTTCTTTAATACTATCTCGAATATTTTTTGAAAATCCTTCTAGTGGTTGGTTACTATTTTCTTGAATTAGAATAGAACTTGAACCAGGAATGTATCTTAGTAATCCCCTATTGTTAATTTGTGCCAATCTATTGTTCTAAAATACTCTCTATTTAGAAAAGCGGGTAATTACATAATAACTCAAAACTTTGGAGGTGAGGAAGGGATTCGAACCCCTATCGATAGGCTTTGCAGGCCCACGCATAACCACTCTGCCACCTCACCGTATTCACAGAAACGAGTTATTCACAATTAAACTCTTTAGATTAGAATTTGGTAAAAGGTTTGGCTGCAAGTTTGATATCTTCTCCTCTGACAGTTTTTCTTCCAGCATGAGATGACATATCGACAGCACTTTTAGCAATAGAAAGAGCAACCTCTTCTATGATTCTCCTTAACTCATCCGCAGATTCATCACTCACTCTATGGGCTCCTGATTTTTTTAGAATCCTATACATGGCAGATAATCCAAGCTCAGATGATTTCATTACATGCATTTTTCAAGTAATCGATTAAAGACTTTGTGTGAAAAAATCCTACTAAGGAATCGATTTATACAGACTATTTTAGGCAGCTTTCATTTGGTGTAATTATGAACTGGTTACTAGATTCACACATACATCTATCTGATCCTGAATATGATTCTGATATCCAATATATCATAAAATGTATGAAAAAAATGCATATCAAGGCATGTTGTGTTTCAGAAGATCTTCTATCCTCAAAAAAAACATTACAACTTTCAAAGAAAACTGAACTAATTTTCCCTTTTGTAGGAATCCATCCAGGTAAATCTGATGAAAAAATAGCACCTATACAGGAATTAATTAATCAGAATATTGCCGATATTGCAGGCATTGGTGAAATAGGACTAGATTCTACATATGTTTCATCCACATCAGAATTTCAAAGACAAGAAGATCTCTTTAGAGAACAACTAGCAATTGCTGAAAAGATACAAAAACCAATTTCGATTCATTCTAGAAAAACTCTTGACAAAATTTATGAAATAATTCCCTCATACTCCCTTAGAGGTATGGTTTTACATTGGTTTGATGGAAGCAAGCAACAACTCATAAAAGCCATGGATTTGGGATTTTTTGTCTCATTTGGACCACTGTTAGTTTATGCAAAAGATAAACAAGTTTTGTTATCTAAAACAGAAATTAATAGAATACTAGTAGAGACAGACGGACCAGTAAAATTTTCAAGATGTTTCTCATTAAAGCCTGCACAAGTAAGTTTTATCCCAAGCGTAATCTTTTGTGCCTCAAAAGTATTGAGAAAGTCATATGATGAACTCTCTACCATATTAGAAAAAAATTCAAACGATTTTCTAGGTATATAGGTATAAAAAACCCCAATTTATAACCGGATAAGTGAATAGAATTAAAAAAATTACAATGGAAATACTAGAAGATAACAAAGAAAAATTTGGTATTGATTTTCTTGAAAATAAAAAAATATTAAATGAAATTTCTATTGTTCGCTCAAAAGGATTAAAAAATGAGTTGGCAGGATATATTACTAAATTCATAAAGCGTGAAATTAGAGAAAAGGAAGAGCAATTATTAAAAGAAAATCAAGCAACAACGGAAGCGGCTGCTATTGATGATCAATCTCTCACAATTGATGATGAGAAAACACTTCCTGAGATAGAAATACAATCACAGGATGAAACTGAAGAAATTTCTTAGTCTATATTATAAGATTAATTTTATCCAAATAATGGAATTTACAATATGATCATAGTAAAATTTTTGGGTGGAGCAAAAAAATCATTTTCCACTGACCATATTGACATTGACAAAAATGATCTTACCTTGCAGCAGCTACTTGATTTTTTAATCAAGAATAAACCTCAAAATAATTACGACCTCGATTTAAATAATCTGTTAATAGCTATAAACGGAATTGATTCTTCGGCAATGGAAGGCAAATTAACTAATTTAAAAAATGGGGATGTTATTAGCATAATTCCAATAATACATGGGGGTGCTTCTAAAAGAATTCAATTCCAAATTTCTAATTCATATATTGAATTATTTGATGTCAAAGCAAATCAAAAACTAAACATCAATTTTTTAGATTACCTAAGGCTAAAATTTCCAAATCTAATACTTCAAGCTATATCATCAAATTATATCCTAAGTAAATCACATACTCAAAAAATTATTTCTATATCACTAATGGCGAAACTAAATAACATCATACTTTCAAAAAAAATCGAGACAGATATTTTATTGAGATTTGCTGGTACGACTCAAATTAATGATGCGATAAAACTAGTAGGAATAAAATCTGAAGATGATTTTGTGATTATTGCAATTGGCAAAAAAATACAACTTAGTAGATTATTCCATGATATCGAATCCTTACTGAACAAAACTCCTTTATCCAAAAATAATCATGATTTTTTGAAAAAAAAATTTAACATCACAACCAAACAGATGGATACAATATCACCAAAATGGCAATTAGAAGATTTACTTACCGAAAAAGCGGCAATTTTAATCTGATAAAGAGCGTTTTGTTTTTTCTACACTTAGGATATTATCACTTTGTATAACTGAAACCCCTGCATCATCTCCCATTATTTCAATCAAAATAACCCAATCTGGACTATCTAGGGAAACCTTGTTTGAAATATTTTTTGCTATTTTTGATATAATTTCTTCAGAGGAAATTTTTGAATTTCGTTTTTCTATTGTGATTCTATATTTGTCTTCAGGCTTGATAACCCCTATTTTCTTTTGAACCTCATCTTCAATTTCCTTGATATTCGTTTTGCAAACTCCTTGAATGGGAATTATCCTAAGACAGTATCTAATAAACCAAGGTTCATCAAGAATTTTTTCTCTAATCTTTTTTATAGATTCAATTGGATTTAGACTAGTAACTCCAGTAAGAATTCCTGGCATACTTGAAATGATAATTTTAGGTTCTTGATCTCCTAATTCTATAAGAATTTTCTTTATTTCTTTACTAGCATCTTCTTCAAAATGACGTGGGCATGTAATAATTAAATTCAAAATAGATCAATAACACCCTCATTTGATTTAATTACAGGTCTTAAAACGATTCTATACCTACAAGTTCTAATGATAGTATTGACACCTTTAGAATCACAAAATACTTTCATTGCTTTCATTAGTGTTAGAATGTATGTTGGTTAGTAATATGTTAAGTCCAAATTAGTAAAATTCTTATTAATTTTTAATGAAATTTTAAAATATACTTACGTTCATTATCCCCACCAGGCGAAAAACATTGGGGATTGTATAAGATGAGCTCAAATATACTTATTAAAAATTTAATTTTCAAAGCATCAAGAAACTTCATGACAAGTAAATCATCTGAATTTGAAGATAATGAGTTCGAAGATGATTTTGATGACGATTTAGATACTTCTGAAGATGATGATTAAATTAGCAAACCAAAATTTTCTGCGAATCTACTAAAGGTTTGATATGCAACGAGAAACTCTCTTCCATTTGAACTAATTTTATATCTGAATGCACCTTGGGAATCTACTTGTTCTAGTAAACCCTGAGAAACTAAATTATTAAGAATTTTTGAAATTCTTACATGGGAAACATTTGCCTTTCTAATAAGATAGGTGACTGTTGCTCCTTCCTCTGAATCTAAATCATCTCTGGCGGTGGATAAAATATCGCCAATAATCTTCATATGAGGTCTATATGAGCTCACCAATCTTGCCTCCATATTTGTTTTAGCCATGGAATATGATAGTAACACCATATTGTTCAATATACTAAGAAGATAAAAGAAATTGACAATGTAATTCGCCCAATTTTTCCTACTTTTGAATTAGTATTGTTCCGTGCTTTATACCTTGAATTAAATCTCGGGGTCAAATTTAATTTTTATAAATGGGATTTTGCTTACCGGAATAAAGAGAGAAATTAATCCTGCAATTTTGATAGAAATAGAAAGATAGTACAATATTGATTCCGGAAAAACAAACGAATACCATCCTAGAAATTCTCCTAACGCCAGAAATGATAATCCAATTGCAACAAAAACAGTTCCTTTCTTTTTTCCTTCGAAATAAGAAAGAATAGTTTCAATTGCACCATAAACTAATAAAATGAAAGATATTGCTCGAAAAATATGTTCAATGTGAACAACAGATAATATGAATAGAGGCATTATCCCAATTGATCTTAAGTATCTTGATTTTGGTAAAAACGATTTAATACTATGTGAGAACGCTATAAAAAAATATCCTACTGTTTGAATTGCAATTCCTAAAGTTTGTATCCAACGTTCGATATTACCTTTTTGTAAAACAAAATCCTCTATCATATATCCTGACCACACAACAAAAAATCCGATACTTATTGACAAAAATGCAATTGATAATCTAAATAGAGTTGCACTACCAGTATTTTTGTACCCTATGTATGCAATAATACCAATGGTAAGACCTACAATAAAGCCAATTAAATTTAGAACATTTTCAAGTAAGAATTCCAATTATGCTTCATTATCCATTGAAATTAATTATTTTAACTTGATGAATCATTTAACTAGATGGTTAATCCCATTCATCTAGAGTTCCAGCAGTCTCACCTTCTGTACTACCTGCATAATCTCCTAAAATGTCCGAGTATTTTGCAACATTATGTGCAACAAATTTTACATATTCACCATAACTCATGTCTAAATTACAGTGTTCACATCTGACCACGGAAAAATCTGATGCAAGTTCAGCCCCCTTATCACATTTAGGGCACTTAATCTTCACATCTAACTTAGTACAAATTAATTATTATTGGTTTAGATTCAATAAAAGATAAAAGGAGTTTAGATATGCTGCTAGAATATGGGTAAAATCTGTACTAAATGTAAAAATCCAATCCCAGAAGATATGGCTTTAGATCCAAAAGCTGCAACATATCCATGTTGTAACCAATGCTGGGATGGGTGGAAAGAATATCGAATAATGGTTATGAATGAGATGAAATTAGATATGTCCCTTCCTGATCATAGAAAACTTCTTAAAAAAAATGAACAGATTTTTGTCGGAGTTAGAACCCCTGAAGGCGATGTAGTAGATTTTTCTGATGAAAAAAACCGTAAACCCGAAGAGCCTTAGAACCCTAGATAATTTTTAACATTTTCAGGAATTATCAAGAATATTGTCTTTTTTCTATTTACTTCCAAGTTAGAAATTATCCTATTAATAGAATTTATGAGAATCTCTTTTTTTGAACTATCTAGTGATAAGAAGATCTCAAAAATTCCATCCAAATTGAACTTAATTAATTTTTGTGGATCCGAACTTATTTCGTCAATATACTTAGAAAACATTATCTCTCTTTGTTCTTCAGTAACTGTTGTTAAAACCTCAAGCCATGTTTTAAATAACTTGGAAAAATTCTGAAAAGGAATAGTTGGACCTGCTTCAAGGGCATTGTTAATTATTTCCCGTCTATCGGATTCTGTCATTGAGAAAAACTCTAACATCCTTTTTTTCAAGATCGGTGTTCGAAGAAAGTCTGGCAAATTTGCTAAAATTATAATTATGTTCCCTGCATAGTTTGGTTCAGACAATATTATAATTTGTAAAGACTGGATATTAAAATGGTAGAGAGATAATTTAGCTTAAATACACCATCTCCACGCTTTGACATGTATGCCTTCGACAGTTGTAGTTGGTGGTTTCTTTGGAGACGAAGGAAAGGGAAAAATAATTTCCTATCTTGCTTTGAAAGACAATCCTTCTATTGTAGTTCGAGGAGGAGCAGGACCTAATGCAGGTCATACTGTCAAGGATGGTAATAGAACATACAAAATTCGAATGTTACCAAGTGGATTTTTAAATAAGAAATCTAAAGTGATGATTGGACCAGGTGTTGTAATTAACCCAGTTGTTTTATTAAAAGAAATAAATGATTTTCAGGTTTCAGATAGAGCATATATTGACAAAAACTGTGGAATTATAGAACAAATCCATCTCGATGAGGATTCTAAAGGAAGACTAAAAGAAAAAATTGGTAGTACCGGTTCCGGAACAGGTCCTGCTAATGCCGAGAGGGCCATGCGTACTTTAAAATTAGCAAAAGACATTAAATCACTTTCTTCCTACTTAGGAGATGTTCCAACTGCAGTTAATACTGCTCTTGATTCTAATGAAAATGTTCTAGTGGAAGGTACACAAGGAACTCATCTCTCTTTATGGCATGGCACTTATCCATATGTTACCTCCAAAGACGTTACTGCTTCAGCAATTTGTTCTGATATTGGATTGGGCCCAAAGAAGGTTGATGAGGTTATGGTAATCTTCAAGTCGTATGTGACTAGGGTAGGCACAGGACCAATGGATAATGAACTTACGCCTGAAGAGACATCAAAAAAAGGTTGGGCTGAAGTAGGCACAGTGACTGGTAGGCAGAGGCGTGCTGCAGAATTTGACTTTGATTTGGCTAGGAAATCTATAATGCTTAATAGCGCTAGTCAGGTCGCCATTACTAAATTAGATATTTTATTTCCTGACTGTGCAAATAAAACTTCATTCAATACACTTTCCAATGACGCAAAATCGTTCATAAAAAAAATAGAAGAGAACCTAAACGTTCCTGTTACCCTCATCGGTACAGGCCCTGACGTAAATGATGTGATTGATATTAGAAAATAAATTAGCCTCATTTTTTTTGGGTAAGTTTAATTTAGTTAAACTTTACAAAGAGCTGTGGATAAATTACCTACTTACATTCAAGTCGATTCACCATTAGAATTTTCACGACTAGTTTGTGCACTCGAGCGAGTTCCACGTGTATCATTCCTTCATGAACACGAAGGTAAAGCAGTTCTTTCTGTTCAAATGGATTTACTTAAAGAAAAACCAATAATCTACTATACGCCTGTAGATAACAGAGGTCACTATCTTTGCTATGAATTCAAATCAGGAAAGGAGATTTCCTCAGTCGTAAATTCTACTTCAGATGCTGCTCGATTATATTCTCCTATAGTGAAAATAAAAACTCTTCCTGATAATCTAAAAGGAGGTAATGGTTCTGAAGAGAAATATCACCCCATTGAACTCGAAGATCTTGCTAGTCTTGCAAAACTGAGCTATGGTTTTGAGGATTCTCCATTTCCACTATTTACATTCCCATGTAATGGAAAGTGGCTAATGGGGGTTTTCATGAATTTTAATGAAGAAGGAGCATCTTATTTTTGCCACGTAGTCTTGAATACAAATCCGGAAAAACCATTCCTAAAATACTCTACAAATAATGGAACTGAGCCATCATTTGTTGAAAGCCCACAAGAACACGGGTATTCGTACATCAAAATAATAAAATTAAAAGAGACCCATCCGTTGGTCAACTATGGCGACCTTCAGAACTAGGATTAATAAAATTGCAAATAATAAAGGCAAAGTAATTCTTGCAAACGATTATACTAATTCAACCAAAAATTTAGAGGCTAAAACAATAAGAAACATTAAAACATTAAACAAATTTCTTTGTGGAATAAAATTTAATTTTCATCTATTGTTGCCATTAGGATTTGATCAGATAAGTAAGATTAACAAACTAGCACACAAATATGATCTTCAAACAATTGCCGACATTAAATTAAATGACATTGATAATACAAATCAAATAACTCTTGAAAATCTTTGGAAGGTAGGTTTTGATGCTGTTATAGTTAATCCAATTATGGGACACAAATCTTTAAAAAAACTGGTATATTTAGCACACGAAAAAAATAAAGGAATTATCGCGCTTTGTCATATGAGTGCACCAGACGCAAAACAATCCTACGATATGAAAGTAAAATTAGGTAATTCACAAACACTAATTCCACTTTATCAATTATTTTTAAATTCATCTCTTTCAAACAAAGTTGATGGAATTATTGTTGGAGCTACATACCCCAAAATAATAAAATATTGTAATAATAAATCCAAAGGCAATTTGAATATTTATTCCCCAGGCATTGGAACCCAGGGTGGAAAAATTAGAGAAGTTCTTCATGCAGGAACTAATTTTCTAATAGTTGGTAGAACTATAATTAATGCCAAAAATCCTGCAAGTGTAGCAGAAGAGTTTCAAAAATTAACTATTTCTAAATAATTTATTTGCTCTTGTGAGGATATTTTTGGCATTCTGATAAGTTACCTTTTCTAATGCTTCCTTGTAGTCTAGCCAAGTATAATCTAAATGCTCGTGAGAAATATTTATTTTATGTGTTTTTGTTTTAGCTAAAAAAAACACAACTTCCTTTTCAATAAGTTCACCCTCGAATTGGAAATTATAATTAATTTTTTCTTCAAAACCATCAATAAATTCTAAATCCGAAATTCCAGTTTCTTCTTTTGTTTCTCTAACAGCTGTTTGATGAAGATCTTCTCCATGTTCAATTTTTCCTTTCACAAAATCCCAATGTCCTGTAGGATAATTTAATATCAGGAAATGATTTCCATCAGACTTTTCCATATACACTATTACCCCCGCAGATCTTTCTTTTTTCAAACTTAGATTCTATTATTGGATGTTATTATTGTTATTTTCCCATTCTTCGTTTTCTTTTTTGAAATGTTCTTATAGCTCGCATCAAATCGATCTTTCGAAATTCTGGCCAATAAATATCCATAAAAACCAATTCGCTGTAAGCACTCTGCCACATAAGAAACCCACTTAATCGTTTTTCCCCCGAAGTACGTAAAATCATATCAGGTGAGGATTGAGGTAAATGCGATGTATAGAGATTTGATTCAATTTCCTTCTTATCTATCTCATCAACATTAAGGGAACCATTCTTTATTTTCTCACCTATCTTTTTGACTGCGTCTACTAGTTCATTTTGTCCACCATAAGCGATTGCAATATTTAAAAAGTGATTTTTATAATCTCTTGTTGCATCATCTAATCTACGTAATACATCTTTAATTGGTTCTGGAAGAATCTCAATTTTTCCAATAGCTTTTACTCTCATTTCGTTTCGATGAATTCGAGGATCATTGTAAAGTTTTTCGAGTCGATTTTTGATCAAACCATATATTACTTCTAGTTCCTGATCTTCTCTATCTAGATTCTCTACTGAGAGAACATAAAGTGTTATAATTTTAATATCAAACTCTTCACACCAGTCCAAAAGATTTTCTACAGCATCAGCTCCTTGCCAATGACCCTTTTTAGAAATTACCAAATTTTTTTTAGCCCATCTTCTATTCCCATCAAGTATAATAGCTACATGATTAGGTATGTCCCCATTCAAAATTTCTTTTTCTAATTTTTTAGAGTAAATACTGTATAATCCAGATAAATGAAGGGCTAGTTTTTTTATTCCGTTAATATTTCTCCACCTTTATGTTTCCTATATCTTCGAAACAATAAGGTGGCAGATATCAGTGTTATTACTAATCCCGCTAATAACATAGGTATTAGAGTAAATGGGCTTTCATCATGTACTAGAATATTTGTAAATTGTGCTACTGTAGGATAGATTGCACCAAGAACAATTAATCTAAGCACTCCGCTAATTTTTTTCAACCCTCCTCCTAACCAATTACTAAGTAAGATCCCACCAAAAATGGAACCCAATCCTATCCACAAAATTGGTAGCACTTCTGAAATAAATTCTCCAATAATTATCTTATTTGTGAGTACATCAAACCATTGCATATTTGAATTAACCATTTGTTGTTCTACAAATGCTACTCCAGCAGGAATAGTTGAAAGTATTAAAATTATTCCTGTAACCATTGTAAAAACTCTAATGAATCCTGCAGGAGTAGGTTTTGACCATTTTTTCAAAGTCTTATCAACATCAAATGCTCTTATCATAAATGCTGCTCCAAGAATGCTAATCAAAACAGCAAAAATCTCTTCTGTATAACCAAAAATTGTGGCAATTCCACCAATTAAAAGTAAAATTCCTGGAAGACCAAGAAAGAATTTTGAATACTTTGAATCATAAGCTATCATCTTCAAATATTTTCCAAATACTGCGTAGGAATATTCTACAGTTCTACTAACTTTCATTACTACTCTTTGCACAGAGATAATTGGTAGTACATTTTGTATTATTGGGATTACACTTTCATCATCTTCACCATCAGAAACAATTACAGCCCCATTAGCTGAAAATTTTTCTAAAACCTGTTTAATCTCCCGTATGATTTTTTCATCGGCCTGAACTCCTCGTTCCTCAACTCCTGCTACAGTAATAATTTCAGTTTGATAGCCTTTACTTAACAAATCTTCGTAGGTTTTAACTGCATAAAAAATTGAATTAGAATCTGCATCTTCTGGGTCTTCAAGTGCTAATCTTTGAGCTGCCTCAATACACGCATCTCTTCCAACTACAGGAGTAGCGATTCCTGCTTTTTTACCTACATCATTATCTCTATCAACACATATGACTAGGAGTCTGTTCGCAATAGAAGCACGAACATCATTTTCAAGTTTATCAGGTTTTTGAGACAACATTATACTAATACAAAGTAACTTTTTAACGATTTCCTACTTTTATAATTATTAGAGTTAGGTTTTCAGGCTAAAGACAAAATCTTAAGGTCTTGAGTCATAGGAAGCATCAGCTAGGGATTCTGAATCTTTCCTTAAGGAATCAATATTCTCAAGAACATCTATAATTTTTTCTGACTCATTATTTTCACTCATTATTGTTGCTACCACAATGGTTTCTCTAATCTGTGAATTAAATTTTTTAAGAGATTCAATATAATTCAAATAACTTTCATGCCATTCTCCTGGTGCTTTACTTTCAACAAGTTGTATTATTAGTGAATTTACTTGAAAGGAAGTAACCTCTGCAATTTCGATATATTCAGTTGAATTAATTTTTCCATTTAGCATGTTTTGGAATTTTTGATCTACTTCTGTTTGAAGTGTAATATGTATTTCTTTTATATTATCTAGATGAAATCTAAAATCAGAAACTACAATCTTATTTTCATTATTTTGTGGAATAAACCATACAAAAGAGCTTGCAGCAGTTATAGCTACTAATATCACTACAGTTACTACAATCCCCTTTTTTGTGGTCAATTAATAAACATAAATTCAAAGATGCTTATAACTGACCTGAAGCAGTTCTAACTTTTATCATTTTTTCATAAACGCATTTAAATCATAAATCTACCTTAAATCCGTCAAAAATTTAGTACAATTTCTTTACTTTCTATGAAATTTATTAGGAAATATATCTTGAAATCAATTATTAAATTTACACTCGTCTAGTGTATAGTTAAAAATTCTTTACAGACTCGTCCTAAATAGAACCTATTATGAGATTGGTTTATGGTAACAGCTTACTGCGTTAAATGCAGAAAAAAAACTGAAATGAAAGATCCGAAAGAAGTAAAATTGAAGAATGGACGACCAGCAGCAAAGGGAACTTGCCCAACTTGTGGAACTAACGTTTTCCGAATAGGCAAAATTTAAACCCAGTTTTCTTTTTTACACTAAACCCATATAGGGTGATATGTCGATATTATTTTCGATGACAAAAGTAGACTATGAAAAATTGCTTAAACGTATTCAAGGTAAGCTTACTGAAACTAAAAAAGGAGCGGATAAGAGATTTGAATTGCCTCCTGTTGACATAATGTGGGAAGGCCAAAAGACATTTTTTAGGAATTTTCTAGATTTTTCCAAAATACTACGCCGTGATCCCGAAAAAATTCTTCAATATCTTTCTAAGGAATTTGCTGTTCCTGCAGAAAGAATGGGGGAAAAAGCCATATTTATTGGAAAAAGGGATCCTGAAGATTTTACGCGCTTATTTCAGATATATCTCAAAGATTACGTTGAATGTCCTACATGTAAAAGTCCAGATACCAAGATAGAAAAAGAAAAACGAATTTCATTTTTGATATGTGAAGCTTGCGGTGCAAAATCTCCACTTAAGGGTAAATATGCTTAATGTTATTTTCTGTTCGCATCACAAATTATCAAAATAATTTAATGTTAAACATATGCGATGCCCCTTTACTAGGAAAAAAACTCATTGCGAATAATCTCAAAATTCATATCAGTGAAAGCTATTATGGTGAACGTCTTGTAGAAAAAGACGAAGCGGAAAATCTTTTAAAAAAAAGCTCTTCGATTAATATGGTTGGAAAAGAAACAATTTCCTTATCAGTTAGCTTAGGAATTGGTTCACATCAAGGTGTAAAAGAAATTAGCGGTGTTCCTTTTCTAATTGTTTTCAAAATGTAAAGCATCACAATTATATATAAAGTAAAATAATTTTTTATGTGGGAAAACGTCAAGTCAAAAATGAAAGCGAACTAAAAACAATACGTTTACCTGAACAAGGTGAACTTTTTGGTAGAGTACTAAAAATGCTTGGAGGTGAAAACCTCGTCGTAAAATGTTCTGATGGCATTACTCGAAGAGGTAGAATTAGAGGCAAATTAAAACGCAGAATTTGGATTCGGGATAATGATATTGTAATAATTGCTCCATGGGATTTTAAAGAAAATGAACGAGGAGATATCTTGTGGCGATTTACTTTGCCACAAATGGATTGGTTAAAACAAAATAATCACATTGCAAAGGATTTCTAAACAAGCAAATTAGCATTAATTTTTGTAAACTAGAAGAAAAAAAGAATTAGTGGCTATGCCCGCAACCACAAGAATCATGACCTGCTTCAGATTGTGGTTCTTTTGAAGCACATTTAGAACATTTGTCAGAACCAGTAGGTGAAAAGAATCCAATTCCACAAGATACACATTTCATATTTGTCATACAAACTCTGATTTGTTCTACTATATATGATATTATTAATTAGTAACAAATCATTTAATTTGATTAATTTGAATAATACTCATGAATAAGTTTGATGTAGCAATTATCGGCGGTGGAATATTAGGAACTTCTATCTCCTATTGGATTTCTACTTTATATGATCTAAAAATCTGTGTCATCGAAAAAGAATCTGATGTAGCTATGCATGCTAGTAGTAGAAATACTGGAGTGATTCATTCTCCATTTTACCTAAATCCCTCTTCTAAGAAAATTTTAGCAAAATCAGCTTTAATTTCATATAAAATGTGGGAGGATCTTGCAATAAAACGAAATATTCCATGGAAAAAAACTGGAGTTTTGGAATTAGCATTAGATGAGAACCAACACAAAAGCTTAGAAGAATTCATGAAGTGGGGAATTGAAAATGGTCTTTCAGATGAGGACTTGGAACTCTTAACAGCCGACGAGGTATCAAAAAGAGAACCAAATGTAAAATGCCACTCTGCAATATATTGTAAAAAAGAGGCATCAACTGATTTTGGTGCATTTACCCGCGAAATAAAAAGAGAATCAGAAAAAAATGGTACTAAATTCCTCCTTGGTCACAAAACAAAACTCATTGAGGAAAAAAAAGACAATTGTAAAATTACTCTTGATAACAAGACAGATATTTCTTGTAAACTAGTAATTAATTGTGCAGGAGGTAATTCTCTTGATATTGCAAAACAATTTGGTTTAGCAAAACAATATTCTGATCTTCACTTTAGAGGAGAATACTGGATTGCCGATTCAAAATTCAACGACCTTGTTAAAACAACAATTTACACTGTAGCAGAGTTCAAAGGATATCCATTCTTAGATCCGCATTGGATTAAGAAGGCCGATGGTACAAGCGAGATTGGCCCAAACGCTGTTCCAATTCTTAGTCCAGATACTTACTCTGGATACATTGGAGATTTACCTACATCTTTATCAAAACTAAAAGATATTGTAACAGGTAACACCATAAAATTACTATTTGATCCTGAATTTTTATCATTACTTTCTAAAGAGTGGTTGAGTTCTATTTCAAAAACATCAATGATACATAGAGTTCAAAAGTTTATTCCAAAAATACAACCTAAATATTTCTCAAAACGTGGAACAGCAGGAATAAGAACTCCACTTATTACGCCAAAAGGAAAATTTTTAACAGATGTACTGGAGCTAACCAGTACATCTTCATTTCATATTATTAATTATAATTCCCCTGGGGCAACTGGTGCTCCTGCATATTCTGCATTTGTAGTAAAAAAAATACAAGATGAAGGTCTTTTAGATTTTACAAAAAAAGTAAAACACTCGATATGGAATTTTGATGATGTTTTAAACCAAGCTTAATATTTTAATTAATCAAATTTCCTATCATGTTTCCAGATCGTTGTTCGGTTAAAGAAAAAGGCAAGGACTGTGTAAACCCTCCAGAATTTGTGATTTCTGTTACTGAAAAAAATGATGAATATATGGTTGGAGTAACTTGCAATAACCATAAAGATAGAATATCAGAAAAATTAGTAATTCTTCAACAAGCAGGGAAGATACCAAAGGGGAAAATAAAATTCTCTGGACTCAAGGCAGTTGGGACAGACTGTATTCGCTCAGATAAAGACGATCTAATTCAGCTATAATCTCAAAAAATTTGAGGCTAATTTCTCTTTAATTCGGTTTCCAAGAAACTTGTAAATATATAATAAAATTATGATTTTTGGGTATGAGGCCAGAGGAGGAGCTAGCAAAAAGAATTGATGAGAATTCTGAGATGTTTGATAAATGGAAAAAAACATCTAAAAAAATTTCATTAGAAGATTTTAAAGACACAATTAAAGAATTTAGAAAAAAAACTGAAGAATCTACTGATCTTTTAGGAAAAGATATTCCATTAGGAGCTGATAAAATTACATATAATTTGACTGCGAGTCGTAATGCATTTAGTTCAGTTTTACTTTGGGGGCATCCTTGGAACTATATGTGCAAAGATTAGAAAAAGAATTAAAAAATTCAAAACCAAAAACTAGCAAGAAAAAATTAAAAAATAATTAACATTAGTTTATTTACATAATTTAGAATACTATCATATGCTTAAAGAACTTCTTTCAGACGTAATCAAAATTGATGATATTTTGATAATTGTAAGATCTGATGGAGCCATAATTGAAATGAGAAGTAACTCCCTTCATGTACACCAGAAAGATAAATGGATAACTATTGGTGATAATGATGGACCCTGTCATATGCATATTGATTCAAGCACTATTTCTGAAGCTAGATTTATCATAGAACAAAAAACAGACAGAATAAGCTATAGCATTAGATTCTTTGATAAAAATGGAGAAAAACAATTTTCTACAGTTTTTGCAAAAATGTATGACAAAGAAATGAATCTTAATTCCACTAGGAAAAAACTCTTTGATGAATTGTTTCACAAATATGGTTCTCAACAAACTCTAAAATTTATTTATGAATCATCAAACTGAATAAATCGGTTTTTTTCCTGCTAGTCCAAGCTTTAAATTTTCAACTGTAATTTCTGCCATCTTTGTTCTTGTAGCAATTGATGAGCTTCCCAAGTGTGGTGATAATACAATATTTTGCATTTTTGTCAATGGATGATTTTTTCCTATAGGTTCATGATAAAATACATCTAATGCGGCTCCAGCAATGATTTTTCTTTTTAATGCAAATATTAAATCACGTTCGTTAATAATTTTCCCTCTGGCCGTATTGATAATGAATGACTTTTTTTTCATTCTTTTTATCAAAGATTTGTTTACTAGTTCGTGGGTTTCATTAGAATAAGGAACATGAATTGAAACTATATCACTTTTTGAAAATAGCTCATTTAGAGTTGCAAATTTTACATTGTGAGACTTTTCTTGCCTTACAGAAAGACGATTTCGGTTATTATAAAGCACATTAATTCCAAAGGATTTAGCCTTTTTGGCTACGGTCTTTACTATTCTACCAAATCCTAAAATTCCCAATAATTTTCCATTAATTTCTTCACCCACATAGGTATCTGCACCAAAGACCTCCTTCCATTCTCCTTTACGGATAAGACGATCT
>JAQBHA010000022.1:0-7717 GCA_032128215.1 Nitrososphaerota archaeon
TTGTATTAACAAGTCCAAGTCTATTTGAAATTCTATGAACATGAATATCAACAGGAATTGCAGGCTTGTCAAATGCATAAACTAGAACACAGTTTGCAGTCTTTCTTCCAACACCTGGTAATTGGAGAAGCTCATCCAAGGAACTTGGAACCTTTCCCTTATACTTTGAATTTATTATAGATGCAACATCTATAATGCGTTTAGCTTTGACATGATAGAATCCTATAGACCTTATTGTCTTCTCAACATCTTTGATTTTGGCTTTTGAAAGTGCTCGCGCAGATTTATATTTTGAAAATAATTTTTTTACAACCTTTGCCGTATTCTCATCTTTTGTTCTAGCAGATAGAATAGTTCCTATAAGTATGGTAAATGGATCACCATTCTCTGCCTCATGAAGTTCTCTTAAAGCAGTCATTCGGGGAGGCTTTACCGAATTCATTGAATTTATCATTCCACGAAGAATCGCTTTCATAACTATCAATTGATTTGATTCTATTAGAATGTAAACTCCCAAAACAAAGACAGGTAATACTTTTTAATATTTTTGAATCTATGGTACAAATATTATATCTGTTATAGAGAAGTATCTGTATTGGAACTTACAAAAGATGAAGAAGCAGCCCTAAAGGGTGAAAGTGGTGAAACCTTACAGCTTGCCTACCGAATTTTGGTAGCAACTGGAGAAGCTACAGACGCTGAAAGACTTGTACCAATAAAATGGGCTCATGTATCTGGTGTGAACTATAATACAATTGGTGATGCTGGAGAAGAGTTTCTATCAAATCTTAGCAAAAATGCCAAAGTCAAGGTTCAGACTACAGTTAATCCAATGGGTTATGATATTGATAGTGTATCAAATTATAATTTGGATGAGGAATTTATAAAAAAACAAGAAAGTATTAGAAAATCATATGAAACAATGGAAGTAACACCATCATTTTCTTGCATTCCGTATGAAATATTTGATTTACCACAAAAAGACACTCAGGTATCATTTGCAGAAACAAATGCTGCAATCTATGTAAATTCTATTAGTAGTCTTAAAACAAACAAAGAGAGTGCTTTTAGTGCATTAGCAAGTGCTCTTACTGGGAAGAGTCCTTATTCTGATTTACGAAAAGATCATGATTCTCCAAATCTTACAATTAGAATGAAGTTAGATAATCCAAATGAATTAGATTTAGGAATGTTAGGATTCTTTGCAGGAAAAATTGCTGATAGTTCAGTTAGAATTTCTGGCATAAATAAAATGGATAGACGTAGCTGCAAATCACTTTGTGGTGGAATGGGTACATCAGGGCGATGTGGAAAATTTGTCTTAGATGATAAAGATACTGATTCTGAAAAAGTTGATTTTGATAAAATAGAAAAACAAAAAATTTATGATGAATTAAACACTACTGACTCTAGTGATCTTATCACACTAGGTAGTCCACAACTAGGTTTAGAAGAACTATCTGATCTAACTTCAATGTTAAAAGGTAAATCATTTAAAAAAAGATGTATGATTTTCTGTCCACGATCCATTCAAAACCAAGCTCTCAAACTTGGATACACAAACGAATTAGAAAGAGCTGGGTGTGAAATTCTTTCAGATTGTTGTACTTGTCTCACTCCATTGATAGACAAAAAAAATGTTGATGGCGTAACTACCAATAGTATTAAAGGAGCTTATTATTTGAAAAATTTCAACGGTGTGGATGTTAATCTAAAACCGTTATCAAAAATTGTTTCCGAGGAAACAAAATGACTCTGAAAATCATTGTAAAAGGTAAAGCCAAAGGAAAAATTATGAAATTTAACATTCCCATAAATTTTCTAGGGGCTGTAGACAAAAAAACAGGAATAATTATAGATAATCAATATGATATGTTTAAAAAATCACTAAAGGATACTATCCTTGTTTTTCCTCATGGAGTTGGAAGTAGTGTTGGAGCTTACACAATTTATTCTCTAAAATCAAATGGTTCCGCGCCTGCTGCCATGATTTGTACAAAAGCCGATCTATCTGTAGTATCAGGATGTGCATTAGCAAATATCCCACTTGTTCTTGCATCACAAGACGATTATGATTCATTGATAGATGGAAAAGAAATTACAATAGACACTGAAGCTGAAAAAATTCTATAGTATTACTTGAACTATCTTTCCATTTGGGCTTTGCTCTTTGAAAACAATTCCCTCAAATTTTTGAATCCTGGTTTCTTTCTTTTTCCAATGATCTTTAGAAAGACCTGCTTTTTCGCAAGTATGTTCTAGGAATTGTTTTTCATTCCATCCATATTCTTGAGGTACTTGTGGTAAAAGCAAGCCAGAATTCAAACCAGCCTTTACAATCAGACCATCCCTTCCTACTTTGATCTTTGAGGGATAATCAGATGCATTCTCCACCTTAATTTCCATTGGTGGAGTTAGGACTGTAACTTCAAAAGTTATTTTATCTAATTCATCTAAACTTACAGAATTAAATCTAGGATCCTCAGTGGCAGCTGCTATAGCTGCATCAGCTAATGCATTGAATAGTTCTTTGTTTGGTAATGGATAACCAATACATCCCCTCAAACCTCCAGAATTATTTATAGTTACAAATACTCCTGAGTTAAACGAAAAAGTTTTTTCAAACTTTTCATCTAGTTTAATTTTTATATTATTTTTTAAAAATTCTGTGACAACTTTCCGAGCTGTTTTAACAAGAGATTCTCCTTCTGAATTAGATATTCTATGATAATCTATCATTTAATTCAGCATTAAATTTTTGTAGGTTTCTAATATGGGTTCCTTCCCAGTAAACCTTCTTGCACTTATTACAAACCCAAAAATCATTCATATTTTTAAAAACCCCTATGGGTACATCTTCTAAAATATTATTTTTTTCAGTAGATTGTAGTTCTCCATTACATACTGGACACCTAGAATTTCCACCATGAATAATGCATTTTCCAAGATGTACCTTCTCGTTGATTTGAAGAAACTGTTCTATTTCTTGATTTTTTGTTATCTGAATATTAGCAATTTGAAATTTTTTGGCCTTAGAAATAAGTTGGACATCTTTTGTAATTACTATGCGATTTTCATTTTTTGCTATATGTAATAAATTATCATCTTCTATACTAGAAGAATAAAAAGAATCAAAACCTAATAGTCGAAGTTTTTTTGCAAGCTTCCCAAGCATTGCATCCACAATAAAGAGAGGTTTTTCATTATTCACCTGCTTGATCACCTAATCCAGATTCTAACACATGACTCTCACCGGCAGGTAATACTCTGACAAATTCATCAATGCTTAATGATTTTGTTACATTTTCTGTCATTTTATTAAATTCTAATTTTATTTTTTTTGCAACTTCTACCATTTCTGTTCCAGCTGGTTCTATTATCACATAACAAATGCTATTTTTTTTGATGGGTTGAGGTGGTCCACAAGAAATTAAGTAATCCTCGTTTTGTTTAATTAGGCCTACTGCAAGTTTTAACGTTGAAATATTAACATAGTTGCGTTGTCCTTCAATTACAAAAGAGCCTTTGGGAAGAAATTGTCCGCTTGGTGCCGCCTTTTTTACTTGTTCGGGTTCAACCCAATACGCGTTTAGTCCGTACATGGCCTCTCTCCAAGCCCTACTAAAGCATACAGTGGCATGGGCAATTTCATTTAGACTTGTGGGAAGAATCTCTTTTTTATCATTTTTTAGGATGAAAAATGGTGAACCATGAATGTCAGCATGAAATACCTTATCATTTTTTTCTATATGTTTTCGTATTATTGCAGTATTTGATGATGAATCTCGTCCTCCTATTGCTAAAATTCCATCTGAAGTATAGAACCATCTGTACCGTTCATACCAGTTTTTCTTTCTAATTTCTGAATATGTTATAGAGTCTTCGGCAACCTTTACTTGGCCCATTTCTTTTTCTAATTTCTTTTCAGTTTTTCCTTTTAGCTTCTCTATTGAAATAATAGCTGCAGCTTGTCGCTTTGACTCATCAAACAATCTTGATGATATAGTTTGAAGAGAAGATTTGGGATTAATCTTAATTTTTTCATCATCAATTTTCATCAAGAAAATTCCTTTTTCCCTTTTTATCTCTGCTCCTTGTTTTCTTAACTCTTCTATTGATTTTGAATCTTCAATCGATGATATACCTTGAGAAACTAGACTAGCAATTGACTTTGCCACTTTAGATATTTTTGTTGATTTTTCTTTTACTATGAAAATAGCTTTAGTTTGTTCTTCTAATTTATTTTTAAGTTCAGTAACGTTTTTGTTTACAGAACTTGATTGAACAGATTTACCACTTTCAACAATAGTCTCTGTAAATAAAATATCCAAGCCCTCCATAAAACTAGAAACATTCAGGTACTGTTTTTCATCATTACCCAGTTTAATTGGATATACATCAGATTTTTTATCATCTCTAACTATAACTGCTTCATGATTTCCTTCTACAACATTATCTATTATCTCTCTCACAGATTCAAAAATATTCTTGACATCGTAAATTGATAATTGGTTTCCAGATATTTTTGAATCAATTTTTGACCTTCTACAAATTTCTTCTGCATACTTTGTTGGTAATCCAAGTGTTCTACCTATCCATTTTGCAGTAGGCATTGATGATG
Source organism: Nitrososphaerota archaeon (assembly GCA_032128215.1). Taxonomy (GTDB): domain Archaea; phylum Thermoproteota; class Nitrososphaeria; order Nitrososphaerales; family Nitrosopumilaceae; genus CSP1-1. The sequence continues at coordinate 4,622 of JAQBHA010000022.1, forward strand.
ATAAAATTTCATCAAGATCTTTTTGAACCATATTGAATATATTTACCGAATTTTCTGGTGGTGGTGTATACGTCAATCCAACTTGTAGCTTACGATGTCTTACATCTATAGAATGTAATAATGCAAGTATTTTCATTTCATTATTACACAGGATGATGTTACCATCTCCAAAAAATTCTCCAATTATTATGAATTCTTTATCAAAACCACTGAATGTTAAATATGCAATTCTTTCAGCTCCTATTTGTTCTATTTTTGTTAGTTTTAGTCGAAGTAGATCACTTCGTAATCGTTTTAACAATTTGTTTATTTCTATTTGTTCAACCTTCTTTGAAGTAGTCCATAATCCCATTGTAGAAAACATCAAAAGAACATCAGGTTTTTCAGGATGATGTAATTTGAAGAGTAAACTTTTGCTATTTACTCCATAAATGTTACTTACGTAGTAATCTAAGGTTTTTTTTGATATGTAATTTGTTAGATATCTTAATTCAATTCCAGCTAATGTCATGGTAAAATCACCTGAATCTAAAATTATATTCTTACTCTTCTTAAATGACTCTGCCACCCAAAGATTTTATACGAGGAAATCTGGCAGTGAACCTAGAAATTTATTGGCTAAACATGATCCGAAGAAAAAAAAGACTCCTGAGGAACCTAAGGATTCCAATACTAATGAACTCCCTCCTACAGAACCAGTACAAAATGAGGAGGAGAAGAGTTACACCAAAAAGAAATTAGATCAACTTTTTTGGCTTAGGATTGCACTAGCCGTAATTGCAGGAATATTATCCACATTCATCTTTGAACCAATTGAAGGTGAAGATAGAAGATGGAGCTCAATTGTTTTTATGATTATAGTGTTCATTATTTCGATTGTTATTGCAAAGGGAATGAATCTACAATTACCAAAATCTGACCGAAAAAAACTATTTACAACTGGTATTGGAAGTTTCATATTTATTTACTTGTTTATGTGGATCTTATCGTATACAATAGTGAATCTTCCTAACGAATCAGGAATTTCAACGCCTTTCACATAGCACTAAAATAGTAAATAAAGATCATCTGTCTAAATGTGGAATTATAAAACTCCAGGTATTCCTGATGAAGAATTTGAAAGAACAGAAGAAGTTCCTATCACAAAAGAAGAAGTTCGCACGATCCAAATAAGTAAAGGTCGACTCTCCCTTGGACAAACTGTTTATGATATTGGATGTGGAAGTGGTTCTATCTCTGTAGAAGCTGGGCTTCAAGTGGAATCTTCTGGAAAAGTTTATGCTATAGATTTTGATTTAAATGCAGTAGAATTAACAAAGAAAAATCTTGAAAAATTTGGTGTATCAAATGTAAAAGTAATTTTTGGAAATGCTAAAGAAAAAATTTTAGAACTTCCAGAAGCTAACACAATATTTATTGGTGGTACAGGGGGAGATACAAAAGAAATTATTGAACTTTGTCATAGTAAATTAAAATCTGGTGGAAGAATTGTTGTAGGAGTAATTCTAATTGAAACACTTTTTTCTGTCTTGGAAATTATGAACAAGCTTGATTTTACATCAGTTGATATCACACAGATCACAATATCCAAAAGCCGTAAAACATCAACTGGTACAATGATGCTTGCAAGAAACCCAGTTACTGTAATTTCAGCTACAAAATCTTAGATGTATCTAGTCTAGCTTTTAATTAGGAACAAATAAGCACGATTTCATGCCTGAATTAACTTGCGTTGGTTGTGGACCTGGCGATCCAGAATTACTTACGGTAAAAGCTGTTAATGCTATAAAAAATGCTGACGTAATAATGTGTCCTACATCTAAAGAAGGAAAACCTAGTATCGCTCTGTCTGTTGTTTCATCATTGATTGATAAAAACAATAATCTAGAAATTGTTAATCTAGTATTTCCTATGACTAAAGACAAGGACATTCTTGAAAATACTTGGCAAAAAAACTCACAAATTATTGCAGAAAAAATCTTTGCTGGAAAAAAAGTTGTATATCTCACAGTTGGTGATCCATATCTATACAGTACGTGGATATACCTTCACCGGGAGATTTCAGTCAAATATCCTAACATCAAAATTTCAGTTATTCCTGGAATAGTTTCAATGTTTACATTTGCATCTAAAATTGGAATTAGTCTAGCTGAAGGTGCAGAAAAATTGGCTGTAATTCCATCATGCTATGATCTGAGTAAAGTAAAAGAGATTGCAAAAAATTGTGACACCATGGTTTTTCTAAAAGATGGAAGATACTTTGATCAAGTAATTGAGCTCTTACGCGAAGCAGGATTCTCCAAAGACTCTATTTTTGCCATTGGACAAGACCTAGATACAGATAAGGAAATTGTAAAAAAATTAACTCTTGGTCAGGTTACTGAAGATACCATTACATCAAAATATTTTTCAATCATGGTGGTAAAGCGTGTCTAAAGTTTTTTTTGTAGGATGTGGTCCTGGGGATCCTGATTTAATTACCGTTAAAGCAAAAAAACTAATTCAAATGGCCGATCTAGTTGTATATTCTGGTTCATTAATTCCTCCTGCGATACTTAAACTATGTAAAAAAGGCAAACTACATGATGCTGCAAAATTGGTACGAGAAGAAATTTTTACTCTTTTAAAAAATAATGCAAAAAAAAACAAGTTAGTTGTAAGACTACATGATGGTGATCCTACCATTTATGGGGCAATTAAAGAACAGATTGATAATCTTGAAAAAGAAGGAATAAAATCAGAAATCATACCAGGAGTAACTTCTTTTTTGGCCTCAGCTGCTGCATTAGGTACACAATTAACACTTCCAGGTGTTACTCAAACTATAATTATTACACGAGCAGAAAAACGTACCAAAGTTCCTAAACGTGAAAAAATTTCAGAGCTTGCTAAACACAAAGCAACTATGATATTCTATCTTAGTGTTCATCTTCTTTCTGATATAGTAAAAGAAGCACTTGCTGGTGGATATTCAAATACAACTCCAGCAGCTGTTGTGTATAGAGCAAGTTGGAAGGATCAAAAAATTATTATAGGTACTCTAAATGATATTACAAAAAAAGTTTGGAAAGAAAAAATAACTCGTACTGCAATAGT
>JAQBHA010000023.1:0-15113 GCA_032128215.1 Nitrososphaerota archaeon
TTTTATGCTCAACATGTATTCATTTTACCAATAGTAATGCTTGGACTAATGGCAGTCCACTTTCCACGTTTCCTTGTATTTGATGTACCAATGGTCATGGCAATTTCTGGTGCTATTTTAATCACAGGCGGTGTGTTTCCAATTGATCTGGGATTCAAGTTCGAACCAACTGTCCCTCCTGGAATTACAGTCCCAGAATGGTATCTGACAGGATTATATGCATTTCTAAGGACACAGTACGACAAATTCGTAACTGGAGTCTTGTGGCCAGGGTTGTTTATACTATCTTTGCTTTTAGTGCCGTTTATAGACAGATACAAAAAGTTTTCATGGAAAGATCGTCCAATACTAACAGCATTTGGCATCACAGGAATTTCCCAAATTATGGTTACCACCTATTGGGGATTTTATATCCCTTCAGACACAACCATTCCCCTTGTACAGCGATTGGTTATAGATCCAGTATATCTTTACAGTGTAATGATACTTATGGTTCCATTGAGCTTTGGCTTTAGTTATATGATGATACATCTTGCAAAGGAAGCCGAACGTAAGGCAAAGCTTGCAAAAGACAAAGGACCAAAAAAAGTAGCAAAAATTGAACTTTCTGAAAAATGGATAAACTGGGTAATTATAGCATTGATTGCATTTATGGTATTCCTAAATATTGCAGCTTACAATGCAGCTCTTACTGGAATGAATAATCTATCTATATTCTTTGCAGGAATAATTCTAATTGTTTTTGGAGGATTCTTCCATGTATACCGATATGGAATGAATCTGGCAAACATTCCACCACCCCCCCCAGCTCCATTACAACAAGAAAAACTAAAGGCGTTAGCAGAGCAACCAGCAAGTACACAAATGAAGGAACTTCCTGATTCTACTACTGCAAAGTCACAAAAGGAATTACCTAAAAATGTTCCAAAAGAGACTACCCCCCAAATTAAAGCAGAATCTTCAGGTCAAAATCTTGCAAGAGAATCTAATCTTGAAACCTCTGATGTTTAGAATTTCTAACTGCAGTATTGCAGAAATCTAAACAAGCTTTATAAGACTTTTAGAAAGCCAACAAACTGTTGAGCCAGACTACCTCAAGTCATGCTTATGGAATTACAATTATTACATTAGTTGTTGGTATTTCAGTAGGAATTGGCTATTATCAAATGTTTTATCTCCCAGAACAAAGTGCAAAACCTTCAGTTTCAGAAGAAATTTTGGAACCCATTTCAGAAACTATTATCAAAATGATTCCAGGATCTGCCTTAGAAGCACAGCAAGATAACTTTGTTCCAAAACTAGTTAACATTCAGTTAGGAATTGATAATCGTTTAATCTGGACAAATGATGATGAGGTTGCACATACGGTAACTCCTGATCATCGTGCTGAGGACAGCTATAGTGGAGAATTTGGTTCCACAGGAGTTGTTTTACCTGGAGAATCTTACGAATTTCTTTTTACAGAAGATAATGAAATTGAATATCATTGTACTCCCCATCCATGGATGAAGGGTAAGATAATAATAACCAAACAGAGATTCTAGGCATATAGCTTCGCAAAAACTACATCACTCTCAACTTCTTTATGCTGTTCTATGATAGAGACTCGGAATTTAATCTCATGTGTTTCATTTGGTTTAAAATCTACTGAGGCAGTAAATTCTGCCTTATTATCTTGCATATCATCTTTGCTTATGAAAAGACGAGAAACATTTTGAGATATTTTTTTTCCATTATATGATCTATAAACCACAAGTTCATTTGTACCTAAGATCTGCGTATTAATTACAATTCCATCATATCTGCCAGGATAATTTACTGTAATGTGACCTTTGATTTCAGAATGAGGAGAAATACCTGTGTCATCTAATTTCAATTCAATATCTTTCACAATAGATACACAATCCAATGAAAATAAATAATTTGTGAGAAAAACGGGCCCGGAGGGCTTCGATCCCTCGACCAATGGATTAGAAGTCCAACACTCTGTCCAAGCTGAGCTACGGGCCCAAGAATTTGGCAATTATTTACCATATTAAGGGTTTTTACAACCATTTTTTTCCATTTAGCTCACGTTCCATCTTGAAAAGAAATTGTTGTGAATATCCAGCATAAGGACCAAAATGATGGACAATCTCGTTGTGTAGTTTTTCATAAGTATTTTCTGTAATTGATTTGCCTGAAATTAGAAATTTTTTTGAATAATATTTTTGTAAAACTCTTATCATCCATCTGTCTAAAGGAAACGCATCAAGTTTCTCAAGTGAAAATAACATAATACAATCTGCAATTTTATTCCCAATACCGAAAATTTTTACAAGCGACTCTTTTGATGTTTGATAATTAGCTTTTTTCAAGTATTCAAAATCAATACTCCCTGATTTTACCGCAATTGCGGCTTCTTTCACAAACTTTGCTCTATATCCTAACCCACAAGCCAATAAACCACTATTCTCTGCTTTTGCAAGAATTCGAGGTTCAGGAAACAAGAAAAATTCCCTTCCATCAAATCTTACTTTTGTTCCAAATTTTTTACATAAATTTTGTAGTACTAGTTTTATTTTCTGAATATTTGAATTAGAGGAGGTAATAAATGAAATATAGCATTGAAATGGATCCTGTCTTAATAATCGAAGACCAGGAAAGTGTTTAACAGCGTTTTTAACAACTGGATCTCTCGTTATATTCTGAATAATTTTTTTAGAATTATCTGCCTGCCTAAATACGTCCATAGGATTTTCTGAAAGAGACCTTATTTGATTAGATTTAGGAGTAATTGCTAAAACGTCAGAACCATTTATCCCATACCATATATCGCCAAATTTCTCCCATAAAAAAACCTGACCGCTGTTAATACTGTAATCTAAATTAATTTCAGAAAATTTATTCATATTATACAGAAATTGTCTCATTTACTTGAGGGGAATATGCTTCTAATCCAAACCTCTCATGAATCTCCTCTGCAAACTTTATACAAGATTCATTATCGCCATGAACTGTTAACACTTTTGGATTTCCTTTTACATTTTTTATCATTTCAAAAAGATCATTTCTATCAGCATGTCCTGAAAATTCAAATTGCCTAACTTGAGCTGTTACCTTCATATCATTTCCACGAGAAGAAACCTTACCAGTCTCCAGAAGTTTCTTTCCAGGTGTTCCGTCACCTTGATACGAAACTAAAGCAATACCATTTTTACTATCAAAAGCCAAGTGTTGCAGGTAAAAAACGGCATTTCCTCCAACCAACATTCCTGCTGGCGAAATAACTACACAAGGTTCAGTTAATGCATTTTTTCTATCACGTTCATTTCTAATTGCAACTGAGTGATTGATAGCATCAGCAAATATTTTTGGGTCTCTTAGGTATTCTGGATACTGAAACATAATTTCATTTACCTTAAGTGCCATCCCATCCATTATGATTTTATGTTTGAATTTGGCGTTTCTAAAAACACACGCAATTTCTTGTGAACGTTCGACAGAAAATGCTGGAACAAACAGAATTCCTTTTCTATCCATTACCTCATTTGCAAAATCAACCAAACCTTCTTCGGATAGTTTTCTTGGTTTTTGTTCGGTTTGGGAGTATGTACTTTCAGTAATTAACAAGTCAATTTCGCCAATATCTAGATCAGCCTCAGGAAGCATACGTGAACCTTTGGGATTAATATCTCCAGTATAGAAAAGACGTTTTTTATCTGATTCAACTAAAACTGTACCTCCACCTAAAACATGTCCAGAAGAACGAAGCTCAAATGACGAATTTCCCCTCTCAACTTTTTCACGGAAACCTATCTCCTTTGAATTACGTAACATATTGTATACTTCTGGAATATCAAAAGGATGATAATTTTTTTCTATCTTTAACATGTCCTCAATTAACAGTCTACTCAATTCAAGAGTGGGTGGAGTCGCATACACTCTACTATGACCACTTACAAATAATGAAGGAACATAACCTGAATGATCCAAATGAGCATGAGTGATTATTATTCCATCAATTTCTTTTGGTTTTACATGCTCGGGATATTGAGGAGGTGAACCACGCCTTCCAAACATTACTCCATAATCTAAAAGGAAATTTGCTCCATCACAATTTACTAAAAAGCCCGATCTACCTACTTCTCTGGCTGCTCCTAGAATTTTTACATTCAAGAAATAAAATGCTTTAGAATCTACCTTAAAACCTTGTTACTTTTTAGAACATGATTCTTTTTTTGATACAATCTTCAAAAGCTTTAATTAGCGCCAGCTAACATCGAATCCCCATGGGTAGAAGTTATAAAGATTGGATTAATACACAGGACCAGTCAGTTGTAGCAAAGGTTCGTGGAGGAGATGAAGCAAACAAACCACTTCTGAACCAAATTAATTGGATTTGGGTTAAGAATCTTATGGATAAGAAAGCTGAACTCAATCCATCTGCTGCAGAGCTATTGGACTGGGTAACCTCAGGTCAAATCGATGCAATAAGAAAGTAAACTTGAATACCATATTATTCTTTTTTGTTTTTTCTAAATTATTTTATTGAAAAATATTTTCTAATTCTGGCATTTTACTAATTTATTTATGCCTTGCATCTATCAAAAGTTATAATCACAAATTTTTCCTCTTAGCTTCAACTAATCAGGATTGTATTATTTTCTTGTTCATAACGACGTGATATTTGGATTCATTACAAACAGATCAGATTTTTCTATAACTGTGTTATGGATTTTAATCATCATTTAAATAGGAACCAAGCGGAGATTAAATGAAATAAATGCCAATAGCAATACTTCCAGACATAGATGAACAAAGATGTATTGGATGCGCACTATGCGTTGAAATCTGTACTACTTTGGGCCCAGACGTACTTCGTGTAAAACCTGTAGAAGGTTGGAAGAGAGGAAAAGCATTTGTCTTTTATCCAGAAAGATGCATTTCTGATGGTGCATGCATTGGAGTTTGTCCAACAAAATCAATCTTTTGGATGAGACCAATGAACTACACTGCAGGACAACCTGTACCTCTTCACAAAAACGGAGTTTTCATAAAAGGTTGGGCAGAAGACGCCGGTTTATAGTCGGTTTCTTTTCGCACTCTTTTTTTCTATTTTTTTATTACTTTAAAGATATTTTTTTAATTTTTTTTGGGAGCATTTTCAAAAAGAATTTAAGAAATTCATCTTTATTATCACAATAGAGTTTGGTAAAATGATTTTTTTCAAAAAAAGTTTTCCATGTTTTTGCAAAAATTGTAAAATCTTCTGGACTAAATTTTAATCTGGCCATTACATTATGAGAAGCAGGAAAAATATCTGAAATCTCCAATGGAACTAGCCCTAGAAAAGGATTGTATTGACAGAACTGGATTGCCTCTGGGTTTGAAAATTTCTTTTTCAAAATAGCATATTCAGGAGATAAATAGAAGGGTTTTCTGGAAGAATCCCCTGTAATTACCAAAGTACTTTTTTTGGTTCTAAACCTTCGAACCATATTATGATAGGAAATAATTTCAGGCCTAAATTGATCAACTCTAGAAAAAAGCAATATAGCAGAGTCCTTGAATTTTGGGGTAGTTTTTACAAAATAATTAGGATTATTTATAAAAACATCGATTGCCTCAAAAAGCTTAGGATGGGAGCGGGCTTTTTTGATGACATACTCCCATAATCTTCCTTCATGAATAGCTTCCTTGACTCTATCAACTTCAGATTTTATAGCATAGAGATTATGAAGTGCAATTTTGTTTATTTTTTCGTCTTTATTTAATAAGGACAATTCTTTTGGATTGAATTTAGAACAAACTTCACAAAGACATGAAAAACTTGAAATTTTAGATAAATGCATTGTACGATCTTCGGTAATATACCTATCATGTTTTGCGTATAACATGTAAGAAGCCGAATCAAATGTATCGCACCCTAATGCAACCACAAGAGGAATAGTAAGAGGGTGGCCTGCTCCAAAAAGATGCAGTGGTATTGCAGTAGGAATTTGTTTTTTTGCTGAAATTATCATATTTGCTAGTAATTTGTATTCATATGATTCCATGAATTCCACAGGGCTTCCAAGTGCTAGCATTTTGAATCCATAATCTACTAAGGATTTGGTAGATTTTCTTACTAGATCCATATGTTCACCTCCCTGAATTGGACCTACCCAAATTGGTCCACCATCAGTTTGGTTCTTTAGAGTCTGTTTTGAAACTCTTAATGTATGATCAACATATGATTTTGCTTTCTTTTTTGGTAATCCATAACCTGTTGGCTTGTCAAGAGGAATTGCAATATCCGACCCAATTTTAGTTTCATACTCGGCCATTATATCAGGAGCAACATCAAGATCACCATATTCTAAAACCTGATAACCACCTGAATCAGTCATGACAGCCCCGTCAAAGTCTATAATTTTATGTATTCCACGTTTTACAGCTTCATCACCAAAACGATTACGTGTAATGTATGCATTAGTAATAACTAAACTAAAACCCATCTCGCTAATTTTTTTCGTTGGTATAGTTTGTTTGACAGGATGAATTACAGGAACATAGGCAGGTGTTTCAATTTTTCCATGGTTTGTATGTAATATACCAATTCTTCCTGCCAAATCACATTTTGTTATTTCAAACATTTTACAATACTGCCTTCTTATGCACTATTTAATCAGTATGGAAAAAATTTTTTTAAATCATTTTTCTTAGAAACTAATGTTAGCCAATCAACTTTATCATTTTTGAATTTACCTTTAAGAGAATTGATTACCACATTTGTAATCTTGGGAATTGATTTAGAAGTAGTATCAATTTGATGTGATTTATTTATTCCAAATTTTTTAACAGAATCATATGCAATTATTCCCAAAATCTCACTTCCAACATTTGCAGAAATTTTTTTTGCAGAATACTTTCTTTTTTTGTATATTGGAATAAGCCTGTATGGATTTTTTCGTAGTATCACAGCTCTTTTTACATGTTTTTTAGTTACTACGTATGGTGCTAAATGACCAACAACAATTGACTTTGTTTTAATTTTATTTTTTAAAATATTTTTTAATTTATTGATATCTACATCAACTGTTTCGTCATTTTTTTTATAAATTCCTGATTCTAAAGCAATTTGATTAATATCAAATATTTTATATTTCAAAATCTTTCCTATACTTTTTGCTATAGTATGTTTACCAACACCTGGATTTCCAGTTATGATTATTGCCATGTAATAGACTGAAAATGAAGTAAATTAAACGATTTCTGCAATACTAATATTACAAAGGAATACTAGTTTGGCATGCAAATTGGGTTACTAGGTAAAACTAACGTAGGAAAATCAACTTTTTTTTCTGCAGCAACTGAAGCCCCAGTCTCCATAGGGAATTTCCCTTTTACAACCATTAAACCAAACGTTGGTGTAGCATATGTAATTGCAGATTGTGCCTGTAAACATTTTGGAATAAAACATGATATCCCTTTATGCAAGAATGGTACCAGATTCATCCCAATCAAACTAATTGATGTTGCAGGTCTTGTTCCAGGTGCTCACGAAGGCAAGGGATTGGGCATTCAATTTTTAGATGATGCACGACAAGCTGAAGCTTTAATTCATGTGGTAGATGTTGCAGGTTCGACTGATATTCAGGGCCAACCAGTTCCAATAGGTACACATGACCCTCAGGAAGATGTAGATTTTGTAGTAGATGAGTTTGATCAATGGTTTAAGCAAATTTTATCACGTGAATGGCCAAAACTCTTAAAAGAAATTGAACAAAAAAAAGCCAATTTAGTTGATGGAATTTCAAAGCGATTTAGCGGTTTAGGAATTAAAGATTTTCAAGTCCAAGAAGTTTTACAAAATCTAGATCTTCTGATCAAAAAACCTACCGATTGGCAAGATGCTGATCTAACTCAATTTGTAACAGAACTTAGAAAAAAAACTAAACCAATATTGATTGCAGCTAATAAAGCGGATCTTTGCAAGGATCTAACAATTGTTGATAAAATCAAAAATGATTCCATCATTCAAATTTGTAGTGCTGAAACTGAACTACTTTTGAGGAAAGCCACAAAGGCTGGCTTAATTGATTATATTCCAGGAGACAAGGACTTTACTATTAAAGAAAATGTTAAAGTTTCATCACAACAACAAAAGGCATTAGATTTAGCCAAGTCTGTAATCTCAAAAATTGAATCAACAGGGATACAAGATGTCTTGAATTCCATTATTTTTGATGTTCTAAAATTTAATGTAGTGTATCCAGTTGAAGACGATGCTAAACTTTGTAATAAAAATGGAGAAATTCTTCCAGATGCTAGGCTTTTACCAATGAATTCTACTGCTAAAGATTTAGCCCAAACAGTACATGCTGATTTAGCTAAAGGTTTCTTACATGCAATTGATGCAAAAACAAAACAGAGAATTGGAGCAGATCACGTGTTAAAAAACGGTGATGTAATTAAAATTATCTCTAGTATGAGTAGGGGATAAGATGCTGTGTTTAGGAATTGAAAGTACTGCTCACACTTTTTCTTGCGCTGTACTTGAGAAGAAAGGTAACAATGGTAAAATCTGTTCAGATATACGAAAAATATATCGGCCTCCTGAAGGGGAAGGGATTCATCCTAGAGAAGCATCAAGACATCATATTGAATCAAGTGCTGGAGTACTTTCAGAATGTTTACAAAAAGCAAAAGTTAGAATCGACGATTTAGATCTCATTGCATATGCAGCAGGTCCTGGCCTTGGACCATGTCTAAGGGTTGGGGCAGTAGTTGCTCGCTCTCTATCAACATATTATCAAATCCCAATCTATCCTGTAAATCATGCAATTGGTCACATTGAACTTGGTAAATTACTAACTGGAGCAAAAAATCCTCTCGTTCTATTAGTTTCTGGAGGACATACCATGTTACTTGCTTTTATGATGAAGAAATGGAGAGTATTTGGAGAAACCTTAGACATTACTTTAGGTCAATTACTAGATCAATTTGGACGTACAGCAGGCTTTGCATCACCTTGTGGAATACAAATTGAAACTTTGGCTAACAAAACTACAAATTATTTTCCATTACCATATTCTGTTAAAGGAAACGATGTCTCATTTTCTGGATTACTCTCAGCTGCAAAATCCCAAATTCCTCATGGACTAGAAGATGCATGTTACTCTCTTCAAGAAACTGCGTTTGCAATGATTGCTGAAGCAACAGAGCGAGCTCTCTCTTTTACCAAGAAAAAAGAATTGTTAGTAGTAGGAGGTGTTGCAGCTAACAAAAGACTATCTGAAATGCTAAAAAGTGTTTGTAAGAGACAAAATTGTAAATTTTTTGTTACACCATTAAAATTTTCAGGAGACTGTGGATCTCAAATTGCATGGACTGGCCTATTAGAATCAAAAACAAAAAAAAGTTCTAAAATTGAAAATACCTTTGTTAAACAATCTTGGAGATTAGATACAGTACAAGTAAATTACTGATTCTTGAATTCTTCTAAGGTTTCTTGCAAGGTTTCAAGCCAGCTTCCATTACTAAAAACCCCAAATTTGTAAGATTTTTCTCCTTCATCTGTTTTTACTTTAATACACACTTTTTTCATTAATCTACCCTCTTTCCATACTTGGGTGACCTCTTCTAATGGAACGTTTAGAACTGTTTCTCCAAACTTTTTTGCAAAATCCATGATTCTTCCACGCGTTTTATCAAAAGCGATACGCTTGTTTGTTAAAGTGAGAATTCCAGCACCTAGGGTATCTTCACTGCAATCCTCCTGCCTAATTTTTTTTTCAGAACCCTCCATGATTAGATTTTAATTTGAATTAATGGGGTTATAATTTTACCTTAATAACATATTACTAGTTTAAGATTGAAAAATATGAACAGATACCACTATAATTACAAAATAATCTTTCAAAAGAAAAATAACTTTCAAGTTATTACAAAAAAGTCAACGTAATCTATGCTATACTTTATTTGTATTTAGAAAATTTACCAACACCACCACAGAAAACAGAATTTAGTTTTTTCTGTGGATTCATTATTCTTAGTATAAACATTATACTCTTTCCATGCATCAGCAATAGCTTTATCTTTAGCTACTTTTGCATCTGCAATTATTTTATTTTTATAAGCACCGGCCTTAATTTTTTCTTCATTACTTACATTTGGTTCAGAGAGAATCTTGTTATAATCTTCTTTTGCTTTAATTATTTTTTGAGAAAAATTCCACTCTGCATCGTAGATTTTTTTATTCCTTATTGTTTTTTGATCTTCTGCATATGTACTAGGCATTAAATAATTTAAAATGTTTACCATCAATAACATTAGAACAAAAAGTATTGAAATATTGTATAATTTTTTTCTATTAGCCAAATTTGACTTCTCTAACTTTCAAGAGGCCTTATATAAACAAGATTATAGAGTTATACTCAAAGTTTGCTCTCATGAAAGCCCTTGTTTACGAAGAATATGCCGCCGATGATAATTTTGAGAAAATTTTAAAGATTAAAGATATTGATGAACCAAAACCAAAATCCAATGAAGTAGTTTTCAAAGTAAAAGCGGCTGCACTAAATTATGATGACATTTGGGGAATGCGAGGAAGACCAATTGAGATTCCAATGCCTCACATTTCTGGAACTGACGCTGCAGGTGAAGTAATTGCAATTGGTGACGAAGTTAAGCATATTCAGATTGGTGATAGAGTGGTAACAAATGGTAACCTTACTTGTAGAGTTTGTCAAGCATGTACAAGTGGTAGGGAATTTGATTGCCAAAGTAGAAAAATTTGGGGTTTTCAAACAGGACCTTTATGGGGAGGTTTTTGTGAGGTAACCCATCTGCCAGAATCAAATGTTATTAAAATTCCAGACAATCTGAGTTTTGAAGAATCTGCAGCCGCTTCTATGACACTAATGACATCGTGGCACATGCTTGTTGGAAGAGCCTCAATAAAACCTGGACAAACAGTTTTGATAATGGGAGGAGGATCTGGAATGGGAACATTTGGAATTCAAATTGCTAAATTGTATAATTGTGATGTAATTGCTACTGCAAGTCTAGACAAATTGGATAAATGTAAACAGTTAGGAGCAGATTTTGCTGTTGACCATAGAAAAGAAGACTGGCACAAAGAAGTAAAACAAATTACAAAAGATTTGGCTAAAAAAAAGGGAAAGCCCTCAGGAGTAGATATAATTTTTGAGCATATAGGTGGGTCCCACTGGAATAAAGAACTTACTTTACTAAAATATGGTGCAACAATAGTTACAACTGGAGCAACTACAGGTTATGAAGTAAAAACAGATCTACGTCAGATATTCTTTAAAGGAATTAATGTTCTAGGATCAACTCAAGGTACTAGATCTGAATTAGAATCTGGCATACATTGGATGTCAAAAGGTAAAATTAAAGCAATAATTGATTCTGAATATACCTTTGAGAATGCAGCAGAAGCTCACAAAAAGATGCTAAATGGACGAGGAATGTTTGGAAAAATCTTAATGAAACCAGAATAATTGTTGATATGATCTTTATGAAATTATTAAAAAAAGGAGCAGAAGGAGATATTTTTCTAACTTCGTGGAACAAAAAAAAGGCAATCCTAAAGGCACGAAAGAAAAAAAATTATAGAAATCCTACATTAGATCAACGAATAAGAAAACAAAGAACTATCAGAGAATCTGAAATCATATCATATGTAAAACAATTTGGTATCCTTACTCCCTTGATTTATTTTGTGGATACAAAAAATTGTACAATATTGATGCAACATATTGCAGGTACTTTAGTTAGTGATCTCTCAGAATTAAAATTGATTAAAGCTTGCAGCGAAATTGGTAGAATAGTTGGTGTAATGCATAAAAACGGAATAATGCACGGTGATTTAACTACCTCAAACTTTATAGTTTCGCAAAAAAAAATGTTTGTTTTAGATTTTGGTCTTGCAAATAAAACAAATAAACCAGAAGATCATGCAGTTGATTTAAGATTATTCAAAGAAATCTTGACTAGTGCACATGTAAAAATAATGCAAAAATCCTGGTCAAATTTTTTAAAAGGATATAAAACTGTCGTAGGAGCTTCCCGTTTTAATAAAATCACAAATCTAGTTACAGTTATTGAAAGCCGTGGAAGATATGCAAATGTCATATGATGTTTTATTTGCGTCTTCAAATAGGAACAAATTCTACGAGGTAAAAAATATTCTTTCAAATTATGGAATAAACGTAGGTTTTTTCAAAAGCAGATTAAAAGAAATTCAATCTGAATCAATTAAACAAATTGCCTCACTCAAAGTTGAAGATGCATATAGACAATGTCACAAACCTGTTATAGTTGAGGATGCAGGACTTTTTATTGAATCATTAAACGGATTTCCAGGACCATTTTCATCTTATGTGTTTAAAACAATCGGAAATTCTGGGATTCTAAGACTCGTTAGAACAAATAGAAAAGCACAATTTCTATCTGTAATAGCTTACTGTGATGAAAAATTTGGTGTAGCTTTGTTTGATTCTAAAGTAGAAGGGAAAATTTCTAAACAAACACGAGGTAATGGATGGGGATATGATCCTATTTTCATTCCAAAAGGGCAAACTAAGACCTTTGCAATGATCTCAAATAAAAATGAAATTTCTCATCGTTACAAAGCTTTAAAGAAATTCTCTAATTGGTTTGCGCATAAGTAGGAATTAGTCTATCAATGAATCTTTCTTTATTTTGAAGTACTACAATTCTAGAAATAAAACTCTCATCCATTACAGAAAAAATTTCGCTCTGTTCTGATAATTTTGATGCAAAATTTCTCACCTCATCAATGTCAAGCATATTATCATGTTCAAGCCTATTTGTAGAACGACCGATATGCATGTATGATTTTATCTCGACAAAGTTTGGACTAGAATTTTTTAGCATTGATGCAAATGCGGGAATCATTTTTTCATCATCGTTAAAATTTCTAATAAGTGTAATTCTAAGTACTGTTCTAGTATCAAGCTTTGATAGCATCTTAAGCGAAGTATTCCATCTTTCCCATGAATCATCATATCTTGGTCTGTTTATTTTTAGAAATGATTCATAGTCAGCTGCATTAGTAGATAGATACAATTGAGTTGGTAATGCATCTTCATCTTTTAGTCTTTGTAACATATCTGGCTCTTGACCATTTGTAACTAGAAAAATTGATTTTGTTTCAGGAAGTTTTTTCAAGTATTTTATTAAATCTGGAAGCTTTGGATACATTGTAGGTTCTCCAGAAAGTGAAATTGCATAATGCGCAGGTAACAATGATTCATCTAGTTTCTTTTTTTCATGTCTAGAATCTCCATAATGACCCATGATCAATTTTCTACGTTCTTCCATAAGTTTAGAAATTATTTGTTCAGGTTCTGCTACTTTTTTTGGTTCCATCTTCATTGAATCATAAAATTCCATTGGACGCCAACAATACACACACCTATTTTCACAATACATACCAGCTGGGGAAAACTCCATACATCTATGGGTAGATATCCCATAGAATTTGTGTTTGTAACAATCCCCCTCATTTTTGAATGATTTTCTAGTCCAATGACATAGATCTACTGTAGAATGATCTGCTACTCCATACTTTGCTTTTTTTAATTGTTGAACAATTTTTGGCCTAATCTGGATTAACTCTTCATCTGAAATTACAACTTCACCAGAACAACTCATATCGATACATTCAATGTATTTTAATTAAATATATCCACTACTTTATCGTAATTTTTGTATACCTCAAGCGCTAATCCAACCTAATCGACGGAAATAAAGAAACATGAAAAAAGCTGGGAAAGCAGAAATAACTAATACAAAAATAAATGTAGTATAAGGACCTAAAAATGTCCAAATCCCAGTTTCAATTCCTCCTGGGATATTGACATTCATTCCATAAAACTGTCCAATTACCGTAGCAGGAATTGACAATGTAAAGATTAATGTTAGCATTGAAAGAATTTTGTTTGATTTTTCTGTACTAAGCATAAAATCTGTATCTTTGTAAATTTCCAATGTTTCTTTTGATTCTTCAAGTGATTCTATGACTTTATCTACATGGTCAATAATGTCATCAAAATAGAGTGTAAGATCTTCTTCAGTATTTGATAATCGTTGTAAGTTTTTAGCAGCTTCTAAAATAATTCTTTTTAGGGGATTTACAATTCGTCTAAGCTTAGTAATCTCTCTTCGTAGTACAGAAATCTGACGACTTGCAGCCTTTTTTTCATCAAATACTATATCTTCTATGTCATCAAGATTTCCAACTATTTTCCTTACAGTATGAAGCATATCATCAACTAGAACATCAATTATTTCATGAAGTAATGATCCAGTAGATTTTCCTATAAGACGTTGTTTTCTTTCCGGTTCAGAATTGCCT
The DNA here is from genome assembly GCA_032128215.1 of Nitrososphaerota archaeon. GTDB lineage: Archaea > Thermoproteota > Nitrososphaeria > Nitrososphaerales > Nitrosopumilaceae > CSP1-1. The sequence goes on from JAQBHA010000023.1 coordinate 14,372, forward strand.
TTGCATACATTTACCATATCAACAAGTGGAGTTAAATCTCCCTGATGAATGGTAACAAGAAAATCACTCCCCATAAAAATTGAGAGTTGACTAAATTTCGGCATTCCACTTATTCCATTTAATGGAGGAAAATGAAGAATGAGAAATACCTGATCTTCATAGCTATCTAGTTTAGGTAATTCAAATTTTGTCATACAATCCTCAATGTTTAATGAATTGAAATGATATTTCTGAGCCAGTTTCTCTACATCTTCACGATGAGGATTTTGCAAGTCAATCCATGAAAATTTTTCTCCCTCAATAATTTCAATCTGATGTTGAATATTATCACTAGCGTTTGTTTTCTTACTATAACGTAATCTGTTAGAAAAGAAATCCTTCTTCAAATCAACATTTTTGATTTATATGCAAATTTAAAGGTGATTAAATAATTTAGGAAAGCTTCAGAAATGTTGGATATTATGAAATTTCTATTTGAATGGAATCAAATAATTTACTCCAATCCATACAATGACTACAGTAATTGCCATACCAATAAACCAGCCTTTTCCCTTCATAAGAAAAGTATCTTTTACATAATAATAAATCTAAAGGTAAATTCTCATCAGAATTATCTAAAATTTGTTAAGATTAATAGTGGAAGTAAAAACAATTGTTTTTGTTGGCCTTCGTAGTATAGTGGTAGTATAGGGGACTGTGGATCCCCGGGCGGGAGTTCGATTCCCCCCGAAGGCCTCTTCAA
>JAQBHA010000024.1:0-13858 GCA_032128215.1 Nitrososphaerota archaeon
CGAAGCCCTTGATGCCAAGGGAATTGATAGGCAAAAACTAGTCATTGATGTTCACAAGGTGTTTTTTACAATGTTACTTCGTAATTCAATATTTCATGCAGATCCTCATCCTGGAAATATCTCAGTTTCTGATAATGGCTCACTAATTCTGTATGATTATGGAATGGTAGGAAAAATAGATAACGAAACCAGATTAAAACTCATTAGACTATATCTTGCTCTAATAGAAAAAGATCCCCCGAGGACAGTAAATGCAATGGATGATCTTGGTATGCTAATGCCAAATTATAATCGTTCTATAATAGAAAAAGCACTAGAGCTGACCATACGTGGTTTACATGGACAAAAACCAAGCGAGATGGAAGTTAAAGCATTATTAGAACTTGCAAATAAAACAATGAGTCATTTTCCTTTCATACTTCCCAAAAATCTTGCATTGTATATGAGAATGACTTCAATTATAGAAGGAATTTACAAAACTCATAAAGTTAATTTCAAGTTTGTTAAAGTTTTACGACAGATTCTAGAAGAAGAACATCTCATCAAAGATGCATACATTGAGGAACTAAAGTTCTCTTTTAAAAAATTTACCAAATCAGTAGATGCGGCATTTTCTCTTGGTACAAACATTGACAAATTTCTTGATGATATAAGACTAGAACAAAAAAAACGTACTCCAATTGTTTTAATCTCTGGCAGTGTATTTGCTGGCGCAGTCTTTGTTGGATCTATTTTACTTTATTCAACAAATGAGATTGCTGGAATAATTGGTATTATTAGCTCAGCTGTAATTATGTGTGTTGCAGGATTTTTTAGAAAGTTTTGATTAATCTATAGAAATTTTCTTTCCACGGTTATTTACTGAAATTTTAATAGTTAACACACCATCTTCATATTTTGCTGAATTAACTTTTTCTTCTCCTTCTTTAATTCTTAATGGTAAACGAATTTTTTTATTAATTACGTTTGGTCTTTGTTTACAGATAATCTCATTTTTTACATCACTTGTTTCTTTTTTTTCTGCATTTACTGCTAAAATATTTCTATGAATTGATAACTTTATGTCTTCTTTTTTAAATCCAGGAATATCTATTATTACTATCAGATTGTCTTCTTCAAGATGCATATCTATTGGTGGAAGCACAAATTCGTAGAATTCTCGTGATTTGTTACCAATTTCACGCATTGCTTCTTTTGCTATATGCTTGATTAATCCCATTTTTTTACTGGATCAATTTTAGTTATAAATTTTGATAGATTTTTAATTGCAGATATTATCATGATTACGACTAATGATTATTGTTCTTGAAGGAGGAGACCAGGCAGGAAAAAAAACACAGTCAGAGCTTTTAGCTAAAGCCTTGAAAGAACGAAAATTAAAAACAAAAATTTTTAGCTTTCCTGATTATTCAACTCCGATTGGCAAAAAAATTGAAGGTTATCTTACGGGAAAAAGTAAATTCCCACCACAAGTTATTCACTGTCTTTTAGCTGCAAATAGATGGGAAAAACTTGATGAAATTAAAAAAGCAGTCTTAGAAAATTCCATCCTAATTATGAACAGGTACTACCAATCAAATTTGATTTATGGGTTGATAAATGGATTAAATGACAAATGGTTAGAACATCTAGATGAAGGTCTTCCTAAGGCTGATCTTGTTATAGTCTTAGATGTAAAACAAAAAGAATCATTTCGACGTAAAAAATCTAACAGGGATAAATTTGAGAAGAATAAAGAATTTTCACAAAAAGTTTCAATAACCTATCGTAAAATTGCTAAGAAGAAAAAATGGAAAGTTGTAGATGCATCTTTACCAAAAGAGGATGTACACAAATCAATAATGAAAATTTTTTCAAATAAATTACAGTCATGAAACGAAATCATCTTGATATCATTGATCCTATTCATGATTTTATAAGAGCATTTGGTGTAGAAATAAAAATAATTGATAATCCAATTTTCCAAAGATTACGAAGAATTAGACAACTTTCAGGTGCACATTTAACATATCCAGGTGCACAACACACAAGATTTGAGCATTCACTTGGAGTAATGCATATTGCAAGTCAGGCTGGTCAGGCCTTACAAGAAAAAGGAATAGTTAATTCTGATGATATTGAAAATCTTAGATTAGCAGCACTTTTGCACGATATAGGACACGGTCCATTCTCACATCTTTTTGAAGAAGTAATACAACGAAAAAAGAAAAGTTCACATGAACAAATAGGTAAGGATTTAATTTTAAAAACAGAAATTGGTGATCTTATTTCAAAATCTGGTTTTAATAAAAAATTCATTACAGAACTTGCTTTTGGGGATTCTAATTTTCAATTTATGAATGAAATAATTTCTGGTACATTAAGTGCTGATATTATGGATTACTTACTACGAGATGGTTACTTTACTGGAGCAGAACATGCCAAAATAGATCATAAAAGAATAACTCAATCTCTTGATGTATATGATAAAAAACTCGCCCTTGAGAAATCTGCATTATACTCCTTTGAATCAATGATGCATTCAAGATATCAAATGTTCAAGGCAGTCTATTTTCATAAAACAGTTAGATCAGCTGAAGTAATGTTATTGGAATCAATGAGTTTGGCTTATGAGGAATTGGGTCTTTCTTCATTGAGTTTAGATAACTATATCGAACTTACTGATGATTCCATGTTAGCAAAACTAGTCTCACTACCAACACATACATCAGATCTAAAGCGTGCTCAGAAAATTGCTATGGACTATCAAAACCGACAGCTTTTCAAATGTGTTTTTGAAAGAATGCTTACGCCAAATGAAAGGATTTCTAAAATAAAGACATCTCTATTAAAAAAAGAACTATCCAAAAAGTCCAAAGTCGATGAAAATGAAATTTTTGTAGACAGTTCAGTTACTCCATCTTTACCACTAACCCCTTCAAAGAAGGAATCAAAATCACTAATCTTGATAACAAGAGCTAATAACAAAGTTTTAGCAGAGGAAATTCCAATATCTAAAATTCCCCTGGTTTCAACAATGTCAGGTTTTATGAATATTCTAAGAGTGTATACTCTTCGCAAAAATAGAAAAAACGTTGAAATTGCTGCAAAATCTATCCTTGGTGGTAGAAGATCTTGAGAAAAAGAATTGTAATAAAACTATCAGGTAAAGTTTTTGAAATGAATAATACAAAATTATTAAAAGATTATGCTACATTTCTCGTAAAAATTAGTAAAACATGTCAACCAGTAATTATTGCTGGAGGAGGAAATATTGCTAGACATTACATTACTCATGCAAGATCCTCAGGAGCTGATGAATCTACATTGGATGAATTAGGAATAGAAGTTTCTAGACTAAATGCCAAACTCCTAATTTATGCACTACAAAATAGGGCATATCCTCATCCACCAACTACTCTTCAAGAGGTCAGACATGCAGTTGATAGTGGTCAAATTGTAATTGCAGGAGGTTTACATCCAGGTCAAAGCACCAATGGAACTGCAGCCTTAATTGCTGAAAAAATAAAAGCTACAGAATTTTTGAATGCTACTGATGTAGATGGCATTTATGATTCTGATCCAAATAAAAATAAGAAAGCAAAAAAATTCAAACGAATTGATCTGAAGAAACTTCGTAGTCTACTTGTACGTGAAGATTCTATAGCAGGCAGCTATGACCTTATGGATATTGTTGCATTAAAGGTAATTGAGCGCTCAAAAATAAAAACACGTGTTCTAAAAGCAGATATTAAAAATCTAGAAAAAGCAATAAAAGGCATCTCAGTAGGAACCGAAATAATAATACCTTAACAATTTTTCAACCTTCATTTTGAACTACAGGATAGCTTTCAGTCCAAATCTCAATTTGCTTTCCACTATATTCTAAAACCCCAGAGTCTCTTGCTTTTTTAAAAATTTTCATTGCCTCATTTTTCTCTAATACCTTTGATTGGGTTTTGGTATATCCTTCATCATCTACAAGGATTGTTACATAACCATCTGCTGTATGAATTACTGCTACGTAAATTTCCTCTCCAACAGGTAAAAACACTCCATCTTTTTTTTTCGTAGTTAGTGTTAACATTGCAAATCCAGCTAAATCAAATAGAATCATCTGTGCTTTACTTGCTCTTTCCTTACCAATTTTTACAGCTTGAAAATACTGCATAATTTAATTTTATATTATCACTATAAGCATTTTTTGTCTCAACATTTAAGACATGTACACGTAAATTATTTTCCATGAATTCCAAGATTATTGTAGGTGCAGTAGTTGCTGCATTTGTAATAATTATTGGAATATTGGGATTTTCAGGCTCATTAATGATCGACGATGCCCTTGGTCGAAGTATTGTATCGTCATCTGACGCTCCTATAGTAGAACCATCTCTTAAAATTGAATTAGAAGATCTTTCAATTTTGGAAGTAAATGATAAAGCTGCAACAATTGAGATACAGTTCAAAGTAACCAATTCGAATTCCAAAACAGTGATTCTTCAGACGATCAAATATGACCTCTATGAAAATAACGTCAAAGTTCATGCAAGCCAAATTGGAGAAAGGCCTATGGGAATAGTGGATAGCTCAAATTACTATACTATACTCAGTGAACAACCGACCATTCTTAAAGAAATTTTTACAATAAAAAATACTGGAAATCTTCCAGAATTTTGGGAGGCATTAACTAATAACTCTCCACAATGGAAAATTAAAGGAGAAGCATCTTTCAACCTTAGCTCCATTACCGCTGGGGGAGAAAATGAGATTTTCTTCGAATTTCCATAATAATCTTGAAAAGTCAAAGTTCGTTCATGCTGAACAGACATTAGGTTTTGTAGTATTTTTACCAAAAATTATCAGGAAAATTAACTAAATGACTAAACTTGTTGGTTCATACTCTATTAGAAATTTAATTCAAAGTACTGAATTTCTACTTAAAATTATCATTTCCTTAAATGAGGAAATTAATAATCTTGAAAAAATTAGAGATGAAGTAAAATATCAACAAAATGAGGCAACAAAACAAGGACTGCTTGTAAAAAAAATGACAAGTTACATGGGTGAGGAACTTGAAAGGATGGAGCTATCAAATTATGAAAATCAAAAGAATTCCTCTGTTTCTCCAAAAATATCGATAAATCTCGAAAAACTTACAGGAACTGAAACAAAACTCCGAATTTTACGAGGACAAATAACTGAATTTATTGAAAGTGACGATGGAGAATCACTAAAGGCAGTCGATAAATCACTGTCAGTGGAATTAAAACAATATGAATCATTTTTGCTTACCTTAACTACTACGTTAAATGAGAAAATTGCAACTCTTGAAAAAATTGCCAGTAGAATAAATGCAGAAAAAAGAGAATCTGAACAACAAAAACTTCTTCTGAAAGAGATGGTTGAGCTTTTCAATGGCGAAATTGAGGATCTTGAACAGACCCTTATCGAATTAAAGAAATAATTTCCATTTTTAGGAACAAATTGTATTGTATCATAAAACTAGAAAATTATGATAATTTGTATAAAGCAAAAAATAAATGGCAAAGTTATATATGTTCCAATACCTTGCATTCGCTAAATGGCAGAAGCAAGTATGGCAGCATTTGGTTCAGCACTCGGAGTAGCAATTGCATTAGCAGTAGTTACATTTGCTCTTCGTGGTAAAGGACATCCAGAACCACTAGAGTAGTTTAATTAAAAAACTACCTACTCATTCTTTTCATTAGATTTTTTCAGTCCGAAAAGTTCGTGTATATTGATTTGTTTTCCTATTTTTTGTTTGATGAAACATCTTTCATAATATTGACAAGATGAGCATTCATTTGATGGTTCTAAAATAGGAACCTTTTGTTCCACAAGAAGATCCTTTAAAACGCGAACACGCCTTATCAATTCTTCAAACATCTTATTGTTTTTGCTTAGAGAAAAAGATGATTCTTTCCCATCTGAGGTCATGTAAACGATTACACCTTCTACTTTTTTGAAAATCCACATACATGCATTAAGATATAAAAGATCTGAAGAAAATGGGTTCTCAGGAACTTCCAAAGTTGAACGGAAAATAATAATTGCATCATCGACAATAATGTCAGCCTTTCCCTTTAAGATAATGTCTTCATTTTGAAATTCTCCTTCTTTCCCACCATATTCCATTTTTTGAAGAAGGCCTGTCATTAAATTATTAAAACTAGTCCATTGAGGGTCAATAGGATCAATTCTATCATAATATGATCGTCTTAAACATCTTACAACCTCATGAAGGTGAATTGTTTTATTGTCTTTTGGATCAATCTTAGGTTCAATATCTCGTCCAATAGATTCAATGGCATTTTTGATTAGTTGTCTATAATCTCTATCCCCCATCATGTTAAAGCAACCTCAATATCCTTCTGAATTATTTCTCTTGAAATTTCACAAGCCATTTTGAAATCCTACCTGAAAATACAAGGGTAGCAAAGTGTACACCAAAACCAAGAATTGCACCTATTAGAAGTTCTCCAGTACCATAATAGATTCCAAGAAAAATTCCTAATGCAGGTAACGCAAATATCATTGCAAGAATAGTGCTTTTCCAAATAATCTTTGAAAAAGTAACTGGGTGATCAATTGGATTTTTTTTATCAAGGTTGATCATAATTACCTAAATCCAAGAATTTTTGTTATAAATGTAATGACCTTTTTTTGGATAATTACTTCATTTTTGGAGTTACAAAAGAGAAATTCTATAGGAGAGTAAATTTTCTATATGGGTTTAACCTTGTCTAAGTATGAATTGCATCAAGGATTCTTTAGAATATTCTATTCCATGTTCCTCTTCAGAATGCTTTCCATAATCTTGAATTACTTTAGCTACATCTGGTGCTTCTGCGACAAATTCACAGTCAAAACCATAGTCTCTGCAACGAAGTTTAGGCAATTAATGAATGATTTTCTGGGGTAGTTATAACTTTTAGCTTTACCTAATCTAAAAAAAGTACCAGTTAGCACATTTACTCTTCAATAATGATTTTTGACATGGTAGTCTGGGGTGGAATTTTTTGTTCCACTGCAAAAGCAATAGACCCGAGATTTCTTACTTCATAGGAGGTCAGAATTGTTATGCCAACACTTGTAGAAGTACTAAACATTTTCGTGAATGTATTTTTAGCACCCTTGTAAATCGCCATCTCAAAGGCTCGCTCAAATTCTGAAATTGCATCAATATCGTTTTCTGATTGTGGTATCAAATTTTTGTATGGAGTATTGGTAAGTTCATTTAATGCATCTTTTACTGATTCAGCTGCTACCATTCTACCAAGCAAATCTTTTGGCGCACCTGAAGTAGCAGAGACAAGTAAATCTTGAATCTGTTGTTCATCTAATCCCCAAAACTTTCCCCTAAGAATGCTAAGTAAATTATAAAAATCAATATTCATTCCGACTGGACGAGCTAAATCTTTGTCTCCCGAAATTCTTAATGATGAACTGAGCTGTTGAACTAATATTTTATCAAAATAGGTATCAAAGATTTGGATGTTCTTTTTATCATTGTACAGAGCAACTGCTTTTGCAATATCTTCTCCAAATACAGTATTGTTAAGACTAGAAACTATTTCTTCGAGATCTTTTGCAACTAATGCCTTTAGAATAACATCTCTTTGTTTAATTAGCTCTTCTGCATGTAAATTAAGACGAGGTTCAATTTCCTCTTGAGATTTTCCTAAAATTCTACCTTTTATTATTAATTTCAAATTAGATATGATAAATTTGAGAAAAAATGCTTCTAGTACCTTTGATCCTCCACCGGTTTTTGATATGGAATAATGTATGTCTGCTAAATGGCTCTTCAGGGCAGATTCTATTTTTTCTGAGGTGAATGGTTTGGAAACTTTTGAAACTGCATCAGAATAATTTGTGTTTTTAATTCTTGTCATTAATTCATCTAAATCTCTGGATTCAGCTAACGTCTGAAATTCACTTTTTGGGAGTAGTCTTCCTTTTTTACTGTAGGATTTTACAGATGCAAATACTTTTTGAGAACCACCCATTTTGATAATTTATCAATGTTTGTGATTTTAATGTTTGGTGAAAAACTCTTAAATCAAGCATTTTTGAAATGTTTTTTTAACTAATATTTTCTAGAAATCTAATTAAATTCTCTCTTTCCATTCTGGGAAGATTTGAAAAAGCCTCTAAAAACTCTCTATGAATTAGTATGGATTCATCAGAAATTATTTTCAATCTAGAAATACTAAAAGGCAATAACTTTTCTAACTTCCCTTCACAATATGCCTTTGAATACTTTTCAAATAATGAATAGGTAAATCTTGGAACAATAATTGCAAGTTTTTGTAAAATTTCCTGAAACTCATTTTCTTCTATTTTGGTCTTTGAGAAAAACTTTGTCAAAATTTCTTCTCGTCCCACTATTTCGTTAAGTGATAACGCAATTAGCAGACCTTCTTGTGTTAGCTCATAAAACGGAACTCCTTTTTCTTGCAAAGCCTTAGGACCTCGTTTCATTGGCAATCTTCCAGCCTCCCGAACTAATTCTAAAGGAATTAAAATTTCATCCAAATCCCGAAATATTCCTGAATAGATATTTTTCCAAACAATTCCATTTTCTTCAGCTATTCTCTGTGAAATCCCGGTCCTAGTTCTGGCAGTCGAATTTGTTGCAGTAGCTAAATGTGCAATTATTGATCTTTGTCTTAATGCTTCCCCAGTGTATTCCTCCCTTTTTGTCTTGAATGTATCAAATATCGATAATTTGGGAAATTTGGATTTTGTTTTCATTTTACATAATACCTTTAATTGATGAATATCTTAGGCTATTACAGGCACAAATAATAATTGACATAGTTTCCTCATTTTATGTTAGTATCACAAAATACTAAAATATAATAATTTACTTTCTTATTCCTTTATACATCTCAAGGGTTATATAGTCACAAATTTTTTCTGTCTTTAATGAATTCTAGAAACCACAAGTATGCTCTATTACTTGTGGCCGCAGTCGCTGTATCGGCAACTGGTGCAATGTCACAAGCATTTGCACAACAAGTTACCGATGGCATGGACGGGTACGTAAAAGGAACAAGTGGAATCTATACTGGCAATCCAAACGAATGTTGGTATGATGACGGTGAAGGTGGCATGTTGCCCTGTAGAATTGATACAGGTGATACAGCATGGGTACTAACCGCAACATCACTAGTATTGTTCATGACTCCTGGTGTTGCATTCTTCTACGGAGGATTGACAAGATCAAAGAACGCAGTTAGCGTAATTGGTATGACATTTGTCATTATTGGATTGGTTTCTGTCCAATGGGTAATGTGGGGATATACTCTCGCATTTGGACCAAATGACAATGACGCTAACATGTACATGGGAGCATTGGACTACGTTGGATTTAACCAAGTTTCTGCTTTTGCTCCATTAGGTGAAGTAGGCCCCTGTACTGATACTTGGTCTGCTGCATATCAGATGCAAGTCTTCCCTGAAGACGAAATCTGTAGCACAGGCTGGCCAGGAACGGTGCCTCATCAATTGTTTGCAATGTTCCAAGCTACATTCGCAATTATTACTCCAGCACTAATTGTTGGTGGACTAATTGACAGAATGAAGTTTAGTGCATTAGTGATCTTCATACTTCTATGGGCAACCTTCGTTTATGATCCAGTAGCACACTGGGTTTGGGGCGGAGGCTACATAGGAAATATGGACTTTAATCCTGATCTTTCACCAAGCTTCGGACTCGACTTTGCAGGTGGTACTGTCGTACACATCACATCTGGATTCTCAGCACTTGCTGCAGCATTAGTTCTAGGCAGACGACTAGGATATGGAAAGGTTCCAATGGAACCACACAACGTACCAATGGTGGTACTGGGTGCCTCTATACTCTGGTTTGGCTGGTTTGGATTTAACGCAGGAAGTGAAGTGATGGTCGATGGAATTACCGTTAGCGCCTGGGTAGTAACAAATACTGCAACTGGTATGGCAGCCATAACATGGTTATTGATGTCTTGGGCTCACACAGGAAAGCCTAGCATTATAGGTGCCGCAACAGGTGCAGTAGCAGGACTTGTAGCAATTACACCAGCCTCTGGTTGGGTAGGACCTATGGCAGCATTTATCATAGGAATTGCAGCAGGAACAGTTTGTTACGGTTGTGTGTCATTCAAGAATGCACGAAAATGGGACGATGCACTCGATGTATGGGGAGTACATGGAATGGGTGGTCTTACAGGTGCAATCTTAACTGGTACTCTAGCTAGTCCCCACATTTGGGATACTGGTGATGGTATCGGTGCTTGGACTGGAACTCCAGAAGGTTATGAACAACAAGCCATCAACATTGTTGGTGCTATCATGACTCTATCCTATGCCTTTGGTGTTACAATTGTAATACTGAAGATTATGGATGCAATTTGGCCAGGCGGAATACGAGTTACTCCAAAAGAAGAGGAGATTGGACTCGACTTAGCACAACACGGCGAAAGAGCATACGTTAACGAATAAAATCTTAACACCTTTTTTTTCTTTTTTTTTCTTCATAAAAAGACAAATGAATTTACATTCCAGTTCTATAGAATAATTATGTTAATTTCAACAGTTGAGCTTGAAAAAATTCTAAATAATTTCGATTTACTTTTGATAGATACAAGATCCTACAAAGAATACTCTGAAGGACACATTCCAGGAGCAATAAATCTGGATCTTTTTGCTTTTCATTGGATTGATACATCAAAAGATGGTTTAGAGTCATTTAATATTCAAACCCAAAAAGTTCTCTCATTTGTTGGTGTAACTAATGAAAAAAGAGTCATCTTTTATGATGATGTTTCAGGCATGCTTGCAGCCAGAGGAGTATGGCTATTGATGTATTTTTCACATCCTCAAGTAATGATGCTTGATGGGGGAATTAAAAAATGGAAAAATGACAATCTTCCATTAGAAACCAAATTAAATCCCAACATACCGTCAAAATTTTTAGGAAAAATAAATTCTGAAATAATTACTGGATATGAATTCATTTCTGAAAATCTAGATAATCTAAAAATTATTGATGCTCGCTCAAAGCAAGAATATGATGGTTCGCTAGTACGAGCAGCTAGGGGTGGGCACATTCCTCATTCTATGAATATTGAGTGGAATGAAAATATTACAGATATTGGAACTATGAAAGAAGATGAAGATCTATCCAAATTATACAATTTTCCAAAAGATGCATCGATAGTTACTTACTGTCAAGGGGCATACAGGGCAGCTAATACCTTTATTGCTTTAAAAAAAATTGGATTTAAAAACGTCAAAGTCTATTTGGGTTCTTGGGGCGAATGGGGAAATAAATTAGATTTGTCAGTGTCCAAGTGATGAAGAGCTAATCACACTAACACCAAAAATTGCAAAACCTAGCATAATAAGCGCTGGAATAAGTGTAATCATAGATTCTTTTGACATAATTTTTGTAAAGTATAGTTTCTATTAATCGTTGATATTAGAATTTTATTTTTTCTTCCAAGAAAATGTATTGTAAACCATTTCTGGAACTAATTGTTTGAAAGGTTGTGCGCCACCCTCATACCACTTTGTGAAAAATTCATACAAGTGAAGCCTGAGAGACTGGATGTAAACAATTAATCCTTCAATCATCATAATTCCAAGTTGTCCTCCAATAATTAAAACAAGTGCGCCTGGAGCATCTAAACCTCCCAAAGAAGCATATGCCTCGTTAACTGTAAGTAAAAGTGCAGCATGCACTAGTAACATAATTCCTATTCGAGCATAACTAATAGTATGTGCCAAACATTCTATGGTTTTACCAAGTAAAACTTCCATGATGACACTTACCATGTCTCCACCATCATCTGGATGTTTTTTATTATGTCTTATTCCACCAATAATCATTAGTACAACAGCTGCCAATACTACAATAACTGAAATTCTTACAATTAACCAAACAACTGCCCACTCTCCAACAATTACAGTAACCCAAGGTACTGCCTCTGTATGAATTTTTGAATACATGTTCATGACATCATAACCTGAACCAATTGCTCCCATCATTACTCCAAAAACTCCTAACCACATGAACAAATTAGGAATGGCTTCAAAGAACATTGCATCTTTGTTTCCTTTTTTCCAAAAGCTATGAATTCGTAAAAGAAATGCCCATCCTAAATGAATCACTCCAATGAAAATTGAAACTTTGAGAATCATAATAACTTGATCAAAGGTTAATTCTGCTACGCTGATTGCTCCTACTAACCAAGATATTGAATAAAGTGGTCCACCTTCATGTAACAGAGCTTCAAATGCTACAAAATGTTCTAAATGAAAACCAAACATCTCACCCTGGAATAATCCTGCAACCGCACCTGCTGCTCCAGACATTGCTAACAACATTCCCCATCTTGATAGATTTCCTTGACCTTTGAATTTGAATAACAAACCTAAACTCATTAGCAATAATCCATGACCCATGTCAGCAAACATTATTCCATAAAATATAGGCCACATCAAAGCAATCATCCAAGTCGGATCAAATTCTCCCCGTCTAGGAATTCCCTGACTATCTGTAATTACCTCGTAGGTTCTAACCCATTTGGGATTTTGTATATGAACAGGAAGATTTGATAAAACTTCTGGATCTGTGATTTCTTCAGTTACTGACATCCACTGACTAGTAATTTCTTTAAACGTCTTTTCCATTTTTTTTGGAATATATCCTTGTATTACTGCAAATCGTTTAGTTCCACCAGGTTTACGTAATGTTTCAAGAACATCTTTAGCTACCATAGCTGTTTCATGTAAAGCAAGAATATTTGCACGAATCTTCTTAGTTATTATTGCAAGTTCTTTTGAGACAGATTTTTGTTTTGCTTTAAGCTCTTTTATTTTTGATTCTGCTAAGGAAAAAGCCCCAGTTGGAATTTGTGGAAATCCCTGAGGAATTGTGAAAGGATTTGTATTGAGTGCTCTCATAACCTTTAGAACTTTATCGGAATCTTTAGCGCTACAAATTATTATAATAGCTGACTTGTCTTTACTTTCCAAGTTATATTTGTAAATTGTAATTCCTTCTAATGAACGAAAAATCTCTCCATAATCAACTGAATTTATTACAAAAAGATTTGTGTAAAAATACTTCATTAATCCAAAGTTAGCTAGATCAATACTTAGTTTGCTTATTACTTGTAACGTATCCTTTAGATTGGTATATTCTTCTAGAGAACGTTTTGTTTCAGCATTTTCTTGCAAAACCTTGGCAGCCTTCATAATTACCTCAGGAGTCTTTTTTTCTAAATTATTAATCATATTCTCTATTTCGTCAAGCTCATACTTTCTTTTTTTAATCACAGTTCCTTTGAAAAGAATTTCCATTATTCCCACCCGAAGAGGAATATTCAATCCTTTTATCACCTCATCAACAGATTGATACATTTTTTGAGCTCTTAACAGAAGGTCATCAATTTCTGGAGTTATGGTCTCATTTTCTGTTTCTATTTTATGAAACCACTCAAATTCTGTAAGACGTGAAATAGCTGCAGGTGAGTCTGTTCTTGGAAGAACAATATTTCCTATCAAAAGTTCTGCAACAGCCAATAGTTACCAACGGTCATGATGACGTTTTAAAATCTTTCTGAGAGTCGATTTTGTTAACAATTTTCTTAATTAAAAAATAGACGATCGATAAAATCATTTTCGAATTTTCCCAAACATTAAAATCCAATATCAATAGAATCGCCCTTATTGACTTCTGACCCTAAATTAGAAATGACAGTTGACAAAATTATTAATCAAATAGAAACTGAAAATTTATCCAGTTTGGAAAATTCTTTTAAAGAATCACTAGAGATCCTATCAAAATCAGAAACATCTTTGGAAC
>JAQBHA010000025.1:0-2859 GCA_032128215.1 Nitrososphaerota archaeon
GATTCGCAAATACAATTTTAGACGAGGTTTCAAAACTCTAAAACAATAGATAGTGATTATACTCTCTGGGCATAATCTACAAGTCTGAAAATTCTTAATTCCTTTTAATTATGGTACGGATCCTAACAGATTCGCATTTTCATATAATCTTACTAGGAGTACCTAAATTTGAGAATTTGGAATAAGAAATATCTATAGAATGTGGAAACATAGAGGTACTATGGTTCAATTTATCAAAAAAATTAACCACAGTAATACGTATTAAGAAAATTTCCCAATAGAAAATTGAAGATGATTGAAAGATAAAATCGGTATTATAATTAATCGACTTAGTCTTGGTTTTGCCTTTGCATTTATTTATCAAATAGTGGTAGGAATAGCAACATCGGTTTTTTCTCTTCCCCTTACAGGGAACGTTCAAGATCTGATTTCCGGAATTGAAAAAATAGATTCTGATAATGGTATTCTTTTCATAGTTTGGTGGATTATTTCTACTGTAATCATTACAGCACTTGCTTTGTTAATTGTAAAGAATAGAAGATATCTATCACCATACAAGGAAGAAAAAAATATTGATATTCCCCCAAAAATTACTGCCCTAACTGTTGTTGTAATTGGTTCAATCCTTTCTTTTTGGTTCTTTTTACTTGATTCAGTTATTGGATTTTTTACTGTACCAGGGTCACAAACTGATTTTAACGCAATATATCAATCAGCTTCAAATGGAGATTTTGGGCCACTTGTACTAAGTATAATTTTTTCAATAATTGCTGGATTCATCATTGTGGGAATTGCTAGCAAAACAGCTAAAGTGAAGGAGCTTACAAAGGATATCTCAATTACTAAATTAGCAGATTTTGGAAAATTGCTAAGTAAAAAATCCGGAAAAATAACTACAACTGCAGATACGGTTGGATTATCCCCTGGAACTTTGGTTCATGTTGGTGAAAAAAAGGTAGAGAACGTAGAATTTTCAATAATTCAATACAACGAACAAGAGTTTCATGAAAAAAAAGAAGCATTGTTAGATGATTGTTTAGATATAAAAAATAAAGAAAAAGTATCATGGATTAACATATCGGGAATCCATGATTCAAAAGTTATTGAAAGTTTTGGGAAATCTTTTGATTTGCATCCACTTGTTCAAGCTGACATTATGAATACTGAGCTTAGGCCAAAGTTTGTTGATCATGATAAATATTTTCACATAATTTTAAAAATACCTCATTTTGAAAATAAAAATAATGAATTAGAATTTGAACAAATTAGTTTAATAGTTGGAGACAATTATGTTTTAAGTTTTCAAGAAATTAAAGGGGATATTTTTGATTCAATTCGAGATAGAATAAGAAATGGAATAGGAGGAATAAGAAAAAGTAAGAGTGATTATTTGGCATATTCTATCGCAGATGCAACTGTTGACCATTTTTATGCCATTTTGGAAAGTTTAGATGATCAAACTGATACTTTGGAAGAACAACTAACGAATAATCCAACTACAAAAACTCTACAAATCATTCTAAGACTAAAAAGAGAAATGTCACACCTTCGAAAAACTATTTGGCCAATCAGAGAAGTAATTGATGGATTTGATCGTTCTTCATCTCCTCTTATTGCTACATATACCAAGGCATACTTGAAGGATGTTTATAGTCATACTATCCAAGTGATGGATACCATAGAATCCTTACGAGAAGTAGTGGGTGGAATGATGGATACCTATCTTTCTAGTGTTAGTAACAAAATGAATGAAGTAATGAAAACTCTAACTGTAATAGCTAGTATTTTCATTCCCATAACCTTTGTAGCTGGGGTTTATGGGACCAACTTTGCATTTATTCCTGAATTAAATTGGGAAGGAAGTTATTTTATTATGTTGGGAGGAATGGGAATAATTTCCCTGGCAATGATTTTCTGGTTTAAGAAACGAGGATGGCTGTAGTGTAAGAAATGGTTAATAGAATAATTCAAAGAACATATGAAATTCTAGAGGGAACTACAAATGATAAAGTTGCCAAGAGTTTTCAAATCTTTATTGTAGCTTTGATTTCAGCTAATGTAATTATGGTTATTTTAGAAACAGAAAAAGCCATTGCTAATCCATATGATTATCTTTTTAATCCGTTTGAGATCTTTTCTGTTATAATTTTCACTATAGAGTATACAGGAAGAATCATTGTTTGTACATTAAATCCAAAATATTCAAATAAAAAATATGCCAGGCTACGATTTGTATTTTCTCCTATGATGTTAGTTGATTTGGCAGCAATATTACCATTCTTCTTGCCATTTGTAATAGCAGATATTCGCTTCGTTAGAATAATCAGACTCTTTAGACTATTTCGATTATTCAAACTTGCCAGATACTCTGAATCCATGCAAACGCTAGCAGATGTATTCAAGTCAAAAGCAGGTGATTTAGGAGTAGCTTTTTTTGTTTTATTCATAGTATGGATTTTTGCATCCTCTCTGATGTATTTTGCAGAACATGATGTACAGCCTGTGAAATTTGGTAGTATTCCATCGTCAATGTGGTGGGGAATCATTACCCTCACAACAATTGGATATGGTGATACTTATCCAATTACGCCGGCTGGAAAAGTGATAGCTACTGGAGTAGCAGTTTTGGGAATAGCAGTGTATGCTATTCCTGCAGGTATTATGGCATCTGCATTTACAGAAGAATTAAGGAAAAAAAGACAAAAATCAAAAAAATGCCCACATTGTGGAAAAGAATTTTCTGAGGGAAATGGTAATACATGAATTATTAGTCAATAGTATTTTAGCGATTTTGTAAATTGCCCCTGCAATTGTATGTAGCAGATAACCCCTCTATATCTGATCCTATTCTACTAGGAT
>JAQBHA010000026.1:0-3539 GCA_032128215.1 Nitrososphaerota archaeon
ACACTCTATCATTGACATTCCACATTTAAGAGGACATACAAAATGTTTAGTATCATAATCGGATGTCTTTGGGAAATAAAACAATAGGCTATCACCAATACTTTTTACAACCAAAGCTCCGTGATCTTTAGCAATCATAGCCATTGCGTTTAAAAAGATGCTATAGTATTGGGTCACCTCTTCTTTGGAAAGATGGGCTGCTACCTTGGTGGAGCCTACCATATCGACTATTCCTACACAGTAATTTTGATGAGTTCCAGAAAAAGAAACAACTTCTTCGAGACGGTTTTCTAACCTTTGAGTTAAGGTATATGGAATTTTTTCTAAAATCTCAAGTTCCTGTAATGTGAGTCCTGGCGTCATGGTTATTCTTAGCCATACCAGATGATATACTGGATTTAGCTAATATGATGAAAAATAAGCTGATTTTATTGGAAATGGGAGAAATTTCTTAATACAAAGACAAAAAACCACCCTTATGATAACCAAATTTCATTGGGTTTAGATCTTAAAGCATTAGTAGTGCGTGAAAAAACAAGCCTAGAGTCATTTGCATCCAAAGTCGTAGCAATTGATGCGTATAATGCAATCTACCAGTTTTTAGCAATAATAAGAGGTCCTGATGGACTACATCTTTCTGATGATCAAGGAAGAGTAACTAGCCATCTTAGTGGCTTGTTATATCGTAATATCAATTTTCTTTCATTTGGAATCAAACCGGTTTATGTATTTGATGGAAAACCACCATCACTAAAATCTGCAGAAATAGAACATAGAAAACAAGCCAAACGAGATGCAACAGTAAAGTACGAAAAGGCCCTAAAGGCCGGAGATTTGGAAGAAGCAAGAAAATATGCTCAACAAACAACTTCCATGAGAGATACCATGGTCCAAGATTCAAAAAAGTTCTTGGAGCTATTTGGAATACCTGTAATACAAGCAACGTCTGAGGGGGAAGCAACTGCTGCCCACCTTACTCAAACAGGTCAAGCATACGCCTCTGCAAGTCAAGACTTTGATTCTATATTATTTGGAGCAAAAAAACTAGTAAGAAATTTCAGCAATAGCGGAAGACGAAAACTTCCAAATAGAAATTCATACATCGAAATCGTACCTGAAATAATTGACACTCAAAAGACACTTTCAGAATTAAAGTTAAACAAAGAAGAAATGGTTGATTTAGGGATACTAATTGGAACTGATTTTAATCCTGACGGATTTGAGAGAGTGGGACCAAAAACTGCTCTTAAAATGATTCGTGAATATTCTAAATTAGAGAACATCCCCCAAATACAAGAACAGTTAGAACGAATTGATTATAACCAAATTCGGAAAATATTCTTAGAACCAGATGTTTCAAATGTTTCTGAAATAAACTTTGAATCTGTCAATTATGATGGAGTAATAAAATATTTGGTAGATGAGAGAAATTTTTCAAAAGATAGAGTTGAGACTTCTCTTAATCGATTAAAAAAGGCATTAGAAAAAAAGAGCCATACACTAGAACAATGGATGGATTAGCCATAAATTAAAACGATAGTTTATGGGACAAAATTGAAACCCAACAGTAGTAACTCCCATCCGGTCCATTAATTCTATTTTTTCAAATACCATACAATTCGTATTTTATATCAAATGTTCCGTCGTCTCTTTTTTTTCGGTTTGGAACAAAGCCTAAAGGATAAAGCATGGAATCTACATAATCAATCATATTTTTGTATCCACATAGGTAAAAAAGTGAATTATCTTTTGTTAGTTCGGTTCCCAGAATATTTTCTATTTTTGAATTGTGGTTTTTAATCCCTGAAATAAGACTTTCAACTCTTCCAGTATTTCCATTCCAATTTTTTGATAAGGGTTCATTAGGACGGCTAACAATTGGAACATATCTAAAATCCCATAACTCATCTTTTTCTGATGCTAGCTTTTCTAATAATTCCCTATATCCCAATTCTGCTGCATAGCTTACTCCATGTAGCAAAACAATTTTTTTCCTTGTTCCAATTTTTTTCAAATGTAAGATATAGCTCATAAATGGTGCAAGGCCTGTTCCAGATGCAACAAGAATCATTTGTCTTTCTTCAGGAAAAGCATCTGGTTTTGTCTCTTCTATTGTAAAAACACCTCTTGGTTTTTTCCAAAAAACTACATCATTAATCTTCATATTAAAAAGAGGCGTTGTGAATTTACCTAAATCTGGATGTTCTTTGTGCTTTATGTAAAATTCATAAAATTCTTTTTCATGCGGGGGTGAAGAAATGGTATAGTCTCTATAGGTAATTTTGTCTCCATCCAGGATTAATCCCAATTCTATGAACTGACCTGGCTTGAATTCCGCTACTTGAGAACCATCTGAGAGCTGAAATCTAAAAACAGCGAGGTCTTCAGTCAGGTTTTTTTTGTAAATTAATTTTAAAGTGTCTGAATTCAATAATCAATTATTTTTTGCCTACATTGTTAAAGTTTATCAATTATTTTCACTAATGATTCTCAAATTTGAAAAATACCTAATGACTTAATAAAACAATGAAATAAATTTTCACGTTGACAACGATCATACCAGAAAATATGTCTTTAAAAAATATTGTAATTGTCAGTTGGGTTATTCTAACAGTATTTCTTGGTTTTGTTTTAGGATTTTCTGCTCCTTGGATTGCATTAATGGGAGAAAGTACATTCTCATCCATAGCTACTCTTCATGGGATCGTGGCTACACTTGGGGTCATAGTGGGTTCAGCTACTGGATATCTCGGATGGCGTTTACTTTTAGGACACTTGAAAGCGTACAAGGATCTTAGAATTTTAGCTACGTTATCAACAATACTGGCTTTTCTAGCAATATTCTTTGGGAATTGGATATATATGGCATACAGAGGTCCGGGAGGACCAAGAGAATATTTTATTAATCAATTTCCCGCAATTCATGAGATATTCTTTGAATTCAAAGAACATGTTGCGTTATTTTCATTACCAATAGCAGTAGCTGCAACATTCATTTTATGGAAGTATAAAGATTCGCTCCATTTGGATAAGAACCTCCGAAATAGTATAGGAGTAATGATAGCAGTAGCATGGACGATACTAATGATTGCTTTTGTTTTAGGAGCAGCAATTACAAAACTAAAGGCGGTATAATAATGTCAAGGCAAAAAAATTCTCCAACTATGAAGAAAAATGGTTCTGCAGCGGCAGCTATGATTGCATCTATGATTGCAATTTTATCCTTAGGTATTGTCAATTTGATTGCAATCATGTCAAATGATGCTAAACTCATCATACATGAAATAGGAAAAGCATGGATACCAGGAGCCGAGGCAATAGGGCCATACAGCGGAAAGGAAACTATTATGCTATTGGGTTGGGGAATAAGTTGGATAATTTTGTATTTTGCATTGCGAAATCGGGATGTCAGACTATCTAGATATACAATTATTTTCATTATTGGAGTGGGGATAGCAACATTATTTGTTTGGAATCCATTTGTAGAATTAATCACCTAAAATATTTCAAAGAGGACAATGTTCTTTTGATTCTTTGGA
>JAQBHA010000027.1:0-7317 GCA_032128215.1 Nitrososphaerota archaeon
CTTTACGGTACCTGTTTCCATTAATTATTATCGATAATTATCTGTATATTAAGATATCAAGAATATTTTTGTGCAATAAGGTTAATTCCTGGCTCACCAACTGCACCAACTACCTTGTCTATCGGATTTCCATCTTTATACATGATAAAAATTGGAATGGATTGAATTCCTAGTTTTGTTGCAATCTCTTGATTTTGGTCAATGTTTAACCTCGCAAATCTAATTTTTTTGAATTTTCTTGCCATTCTAGTAAAAACAGGATGCATAGACCTACATGGTGCACACCACTCGGCCCAAAAATCTACAAGTGTTGGGGTTTCATTTGATACCACTTGTTCAAAATTTGATGAATCAAGATCTATTACCTCCATTTCTTTCTGTTCATTAAATTCCTGTTGTTTTTTAATCAATTCGAATAACTTTTTTTGTTTTAGTCGTTCCAGTTCATCATCAATCATGTACACAAATGTTATCCTAGGATTATTTAATAGGTTATTACCTAAGAATAATCACTAACCCATGCATCCATTATTTCAGCTAAGCACTAGGAAGTATAAGGACGAAATTGAGCTCATAAAAAAAGCAATGAAAGAATTAGAGGGTATTTGTAACATAAAAAATGGATGCATAATTAGTGAACCATTTACTCGCGCTGGATGGACTTTTTTTAATATACAACTAAGCTCAGAACTATCTTCTAGAATTGAAAAGTCAGGAATGATGGAAGGTGCAGGTGGATATAGAATTGCCGAACAACTGAAGAATTTTTTAGGCCACTTTTTAGAAGCTAGAGGAATTCAAGCTAAAATTGAGAAAATTGATTATTAATTCGGATCTATACTTATCAATTATTTTTTAATTTTCAAATTTTTGACCTGTTGTAAAAATTCACACACAACTTGTTATGTAGACTAATCCCTGCATTTTTTTAAGGGAATGGTAGAATGGATATCAAGGTAAAAGCCTTTCAAATTATTTATGATATAATTGGTATTGTATTAAGATGGGATAAGAATCAGCTTTCAGATAAAGAAGCTATGGACGAGATTGTTGAAATATTATCTTCACAAGTAGAAAATGGCGAATTTAATACTACAAAAAAGAAGAAAAAATTTAATTCTTTTCAAAAAAAATTTGTTGCCCCATTTGCTATTGGTGCAGTATTTAGTGTAATTTTATTAGTTGTAATTCCATTAGGAGTTTTTACAAATATAGAACCTCAATTACCTGCTGATAATAGTAAAATTGGATTTGAACAACTTGAAGAAAATCTATATGACGTTACAGAAAAAATTCAAAATAATACAACTATAGAGGAATTTAGTAATATTACAAACTTTAACGGTTGAATCAAAAGACTAACCTAATGTAATAGCATCTACAACATTCATTTTTTGTCAAGTGAGCTTAGATAAACTAAGCCACCCTTTACGCCACAGGTCTCGCATATGGCATTTTTTCTTACTTCATCCTCTGAGACCATTTTAATAATCTCAAAAATGTTAATTCTGTGACAATTCTTACAAATTACTTTGATATTATATTGTCTCATTACTAGCAGTGTACTCTGTCTAAGATACTGCTAATAGGTCATTGGTGTTTGATATGAACATACGAAAATATTGCGAGTGAAAATTCGAATCTCATTCTAACTAAAGCCCGCACCAAACTGATCTCCTTCTTTGATAGGATCTACATCTTGAGCATTTCTTAATTTTAAATACAAAAAGGCTTCATTGACAAATTCTTTTGCAGCTTCGCCTTCCATTTTGAAGTTAGTTTTTACATATTGATAGTATTTTTTCAATTTTTGGGGATCTTGCTCATCAAGCGAGATTTGGTCTTTAACTATTAGAGATGCCACGTTTTCTATCCTAGAATTGTATTCATTTTCTTCTTGTTTGTCATTGTTTTTACTCATTAATTCTATTGCCTTGGTATAGTATACAAACTTTAGAAATTGACCATCAAACAAAAATGACATGTTAAATTGTAAGGGAAGAATGGCAAATGCCGTTTGAACGGGAGTTTATCGTTCTGAATTTTAGCACGTTGCCCCTTACAAAACTATTCAAAAATCTGTCCAATATATTCAATGCGGAAACACCATAGGATTTAACAAAATTGAACTATTTCTTTTTATCCACAGCTTTTGAATGAACTTCCAGATGATCATATAGCTTTTCTTTAGAATCAAAGATTTGCTCACAATAATAACACTGATGACTCAATCTAAATCCTCTTTCATTATTTCTTATAGGAAGAACTACAAATTAAGATTTTTTAAAAAAATGTATATTTAGTGTTTATTAAGATAACATATTCTGTTAATTATATGGGTAAGGGAAAAATTAGTATAATGATTGGTGTATCTGGCTTAGTTACAATAATGGTAATTTATGCAGCTGGTCCGTTATTTTTTGATGTTACAGTAAATGAAGAGATTCCTGCTACAAGTCTTGCTATACCAATGGGAAATTTTATTGGAATAGGAGACGGAATACATGATGCAATAGGTGAAGTATTTGTAGTAGAGGCAGAAGACGGGTCTAAATTTCTAAGATTTGAAAATTTCAAGGCATCAAATGGACCTGATCTTTATGTGTATCTTGCTACTGATGAAACTGCTTCAGACTATATTAGTTTGGGTAAATTAAAAGGAAATATTGGAAACCAGAATTATTTGATACCCACAGTATCTGATCTTTCAAAACAAGATACAGTTCTTATCTGGTGCAAACAATTTTCTGTATTATTTGGTAGTGCTAAATTGAATTAAAAAAATTGGAAGCTAGTGAGTAAACAAAAACTTTTGTGGATTAGTTATTAATGTATTCTTTTTTTTTGATATCTGACTTGCAGAGGTATTATATTCAAATGAAAGATACTTCATGGTTATACAAGTTCTTACTATTGCTTACATTTTAGGTATGTGAAGTCAGATAGTTATTTTATTTTTTAATTATTGCTAAATCAAATTCTCTATCCATCATTTCTTTGATTTTAAAGCGTTGTTTCCTTACAATGTCAATTAATTTTGCTTCTTCTTCAGCATCTGGTTCTCGATCAAAAGTTTGTATAAAATATGTATGACATGCTCCTTGTAAAAATCCTACAAACCATCCATGAGAGAAATTTTTCTGATCCGACCAGCCCCAAGTAGAGCTTTGTTGACTTTGGGCATTTTTCTTAAATGCTTTTCCCATAAAACCATCAAGAAAATTATCCAAACCAGAAAAAAAATCTTCGCTAATTTGCATTATTTTTATAATATTCAATTTAGGATAAAACTGGATGTGTGTTTAAGATGTGCAATTAGAATACATACCTTAATTGAAATTACAAGTCAGCTTTTGAGACTGGTGTGTGTTTTTTGAGCAAACGTGAGTCTATCTGTAAAAATAATTATATTTTATTGGGTGGGAATGTCATTTTAACACTACCAAACGGGCGTGCAGATGGTGTTCTCACCCTCTAGATATGTTATGGCATAATAGTACTTGTGAAATACATGGTCTAGATTAGATCGTTCTGGTTAAATATTTCGATTTGAGATAGAAAAAATTAATTTGGTAAGGAATTTTGTGTGTAGTCAATTTGAATTAAGATTTTAATAAAATTCAAATGATGTTGAAAATATTATAAATCCAGTAGAAATCGCATTAGAACTTTTTTTCCCTCTAAAATTTCCATCAAATGAAAAGTCGGTGCTTTAATTTCTAGTTTAAAATGATGTTTTTGAAGATCTAGTGGTTCACCATATAAAGTAGATACTATCTCATACCCTATTTTTTTTTTAATATCAATCTTGAATCTATGAATTGCAAATCCCTCAGTAATTAACTGAAAAATTACTTCTTCAAGCCAATTAAATAAAAGATACTTTAGATCTTTTCCTGTAACTGAAATTATCCGTTCTTCCTTTTCTTCTATAGCCTCTCTTTCTAAGGTAGTTTCTACTACAGAATATCCAGCTAGAGTGAATGCCTCTTTTAGATCAGAAGCAGTAATCTCAATGAAAGCATCTGTGGCATGTTCTAATAATTTATAGCTCAATTTAGATTCTGAAGTAAGTTTCTCGTATTAATAGATGAACGAATGTGTAAACATCGTAAAGCCTAAATCACAAGATCGTAATCACACAGTGAAATGGATCTTCCACGTGGAATGAAAGACTTTGATGGTGAAGAGATGTTCAAAATCAAATATGTCAGAGAAAACTTCGTCCAAACTGCTAACATATTCGGATTTCGTTTCATGAATCCTTCTCCAATTGAGCTGCTCTCAACTTTAGAGACAAAAAGTGGATCAGGTATCAAAGATGATATTTACTATTTCAAAGACAAGCACGATAGAGAAGTTGGATTAAGATTTGACTTTACAATGGGATTGACTAGATATGTGACTTCCCAACAATCATTAAAGTTGCCTGCAAAACTAGCAAGTTTTGGTGGAGTTTATAGATATGACGAACCACAAAAAGGCAGATACAGATTTTTCCACCAATGGAACATCGAAATATTTGGAAAACCAAGCTTGGCAGCTGACGCAGAACTAATCGAGTTTACCTCAAGGTTTTTTGAAAAACTAAGACTCAAAAACATAATAATCGATATATCTCACAGAAAGCTCGTCGAATCCTACGTAACTAATCTCTTTCAAATAGATGACCCGAAGATAACTTCAGAAGTATTTCGAGCAATGGATAAGATTCAAAAGAAAAAACCAGACGAAATTCTAGCTGAATACCAAAAAAAGGGTCTTGATAAAGAAAAACTAAAAAAAATTCTAGAATTTTCATCCATCAAAGGAACACCAGAAGAAATCCAAAATATCTTTGATGTCTCATCACTTGAAGGCTGGGATGAGCTAAAACAACTATATCTTTCATTAACTGATAGAGATGTAAAAAATATTCGTATTAACTTTGGTATCGTTAGAGGGCTTGATTATTACTCTGGTATGGTCTTTGAAGCATTTGATACTAGTACAAATCTTGGCGCACTAGTTGGAGGAGGCAGATACGATACACTTCCTAAGGCATTTGGCCGCGATGATATTGGTGCTACTGGAGTAGCTGGTGGAGTCGAAAGAATAATTCTTTCATTAGAATCACAAGATATCGCCCCAAAAAAAGAAATTGTAATGACTTCTGTCTTGTATGCAAATGACGAAATGCATGCAGAGGCTCTAGCCATTGCATCAAAGTTAAGACAAATTGGAGTACCAACTACAATTGATTATTATCCTGGAAAGGCTTTAAAAAAACAAATGGAGTCATCATCCGAATCTAAATTTACAATTATTGTAGGACCAAAAGAGTTTGCAGAAAACAAAGTTGTTCTCAGAAATATGCAAGACCGTTCTGAAAAACAAATCTCTATTGACGATCTAATAAAAAACGCAGATTCTATTCTGAAAAAGCCCTAGTCAGCATCATTATTTCTGGACCTGTGGTGTGACCACCAACCACTATACTATGATTGTTAGCTAATATGCCTGAATGTAAATACGGAACGCCACCATTAATTGTTGCAGGTTCTATATTTACTCCTAAAACATCTACGATACTCTTGATTTCATCATCATCAGCTTCTGGATGAATCACCCCACCATGCATTGTTGCTACGACCATTACCCCAACCTGATGATATCCTGCAATTTTTTTCTGAATTACCTCAACTCCCAACGTATCCTCGATTAGTTTTATCTTATCTTTTGGAATCATTGGAGAAACTACTGCACCTTTATCATTTGCACAAATTAAATTTCCAAGTGCATTGTGTTTAGAATCTAATACATTAATATTCAGACCAGTTGATTTTTTTATATGCTCATACTCACTAGGTATGGCATTATGTGGAATCAAAACTCCATTATTATTTACAACCATCATTGCACCAATTAATCTTGTATTTGCCATTGAAATAAAGACTGGTTCTACATTTAGATAATCAGCCAATTTTTTTGCCTTTGATTTGGCATAACCATTTGGAATAAAGACCTGTTTATCATTAACTGCAGTATACAGACCAATGTTTGAGCCACTATACACATCATATTTGATAATATCCATTGAACTCCGATCAATGCCAAAACGATATGAACGTAGGGGAAAAAACTACAAAAACACTGTTATAATCTAATAAACTCATTAATCTAAAATTTTAGTTTCCACTAATTTTGTCTAGATTTAAATAATATACTAAAGATCAATCTGAATATGCCTATTCAAGAAGACTTTTGTCATGACAAAAAACCAATTGGTAAAATCATGCATTCAGACGGTGAACACTTCCATTGGGTTTGGCCATCACAAGGACTGGTAGAGGCCTCAAAGAACGCAGATGTTCTTGCAGCCTACAAGAAAAATGGCGAAAAAATGGAAAAGATCGGCGTTAGTGGAACAATGGTCGCAGTAGATTGGGATTCTTGCGTAGCAGATGGAGCCTGTATTGAGGCCTGTCCAGTACAAGTTTTTCAATGGTACAGAACAGAAAAAGACATTTCAGCAGTAAAGGCAATTAATTCGACTTTTGATGGAACTGGAAAAACTGAAAAAGAAGAGCGACATGACTATTCGGACAATGCAGATCCAATCAGAGAACATGATTGCATTTGGTGCATGGCCTGTGTTTCAGTATGCCCTCCACAAGCAGTTCTAGTAGATCAAGGAAACCAAGAATGGCACGAAAAAGCAAGTGGTACCTTCAAAAAAATAGAAGCTGGAACAGCAAATCCACACTCATCCCACTAACCACATATTTTCCTTCTTTATTTTTGAATACTCTTATTGCTAAATCAAATTCTAAAACAAATTTTAGTCAGAGAATACCAACGAAATCTGCAGAGGTCGCCTAGCTCGGTAGGGCGCGGGCCTTGAGAGCCTGTGTGGTTCGCCATACGGGGGTTCAAATCCCTCTCTCTGCGCTTTTATTTTCCAAACTTTGATAATTCTGCTAAGAGGGCAGATAATTGAATTTCTGGATTTGCACCACTGAGAATTCTAAAATCGTATTTTGCAATTGTTTGAACAATATCACTCAAATTTTTGTTCTTTGTTTTATACACTGAACTGTTGATGTATTTTAGAAAATCTGATTCAGACATTCCATAAACTTTGATGAGCTCAATCATCTTATTTCTAGCGTCAGAAATTTTTCCAGCAAGTGCTAGCTTAAGTACATCATCTACATCACTGATTTTTGTAAGACCTGCAGATGCCTTTACATTGGCATCAGTAACTGCTCCTAAACTAGCAGTTGCCTGTAGTAAATTTATCGCGTGTCTTAGATCCCCTTCTGAATATTCATAAAT
>JAQBHA010000028.1:0-3400 GCA_032128215.1 Nitrososphaerota archaeon
TTTCCATAAACACCACAAGTGCAGACATATCATACTATAAGCGCGAAATGCACCAATTTCGTTTTTTGCGCCACCTAGTTCTTCTGGTAATCTAATAAATTGCCATTTTCGAAATGCCTCTTCATCTAAAACTCTATCACCAGTTTTTGGATAAGTAATAACTTCAGCATGATTTATGGGATAAGTTTTGATGTTTGCTTGAAGGCCATCTGGTAAAATTACTGGGGCTTTTTCAAGTGAGGCAGAAGAAGGGTTTGGCATAAAGTTTCCCCATGGAACAAAAGGGGCAAATGCAACTGCAGTGCCACCAGCACCTAATAATTTCAAAAAGTCTCTTCTGGATAGCGGTTTAGTTTTTTTACTATCCTGTTCTGACATTCAAGCTCTCGTACTCGCCAAATTGTTTATAAACCTTGTTTCAATTAGACACAGAAATTTTGATTTTCTTTGTAGCAAATAAAACAATTAGAATGCCGATCGCCAATCCAACAGAAACTCCTAGTATTAGGATATAGTTTTCTTCTGTTTCTTGCTTGTCTTGTATTATTGGAGTAGGAGTAATGCTATGATCAACATTAAATGAGATTTTTTTGTTGGCTATGTTACCTGCTTTATCTTCTGCAAATATTTGAATTTTATAATTGCCATCTTCAAATTGGCTAGTATCAAATTTTAATTGTGTTTGATCTCGTAGTTCTCCATTAGGTAATATTATTTTTATTCCCCCACTGTCTAAAAGATTATCATCAATTACTTCAAAATCAATCAACAGAGTTTCTGAAACTGTCATATCGTCTAGTGGAGAATCAATTACTAGTGTTGGAGGAGTATTATCAATATTTAATTTAAAATATTTTGTTACATTAAATCCTACAATATCAGTTGCAAATATTTTTAGCTCGTATGAACCATCTTTGATTAATTGTGATTCAATAAAGTTTGAAGTGAAATTAAACTCTTTGTCATTTAGAAAATATTTTACTTGATCAAGATTATCATCAATTATTTGTGGCATAATTGCAATGTGATTATTTACAACTTCAGGTAGAACCAGACTAATTATTGGTGCTTTATCATCATGTAAGATTGTTGTAAACTTTGCAGCAATCGCTATTGGTTCTGTAGGAGACTCCCCGCCAAACAAAGTCGAATGGACCAATAGAGTGTATGTACCTGTTTGATTAATTGGAGCAAATAGTACAGAAGAAGTTTCGTCCTTGTTTTTTACAGGGAAAAATCCTCCACCCTGACTAAATGGTGTGGTTCCAAGCCAGTCATTAGAAGGCCAGTTCATAAAGTGACCAAATACTCCTGATGGAACATTAGTTTGAATTATTCTTCCCTGTGGATCAAAAATAAATGCAGATATGTTAGTATCATCATTTTCCCAGGAAATGTCGATTACTCCAGTATTAATTGATGCATCAGCAATTTCAAAGTAATATTGTCGCCAATCACCTGACATGTAACGATTTACCATATCAAAAGCTCCTTTTACAAATCCATTTCGATAAAGAATATCCTCATCTTCTGAGGTTGTAATTAATACAATTCTATCTTTTGTATCAACTAATTTTTTTACACCAAAAGAAACTGGAACGTTAGCTGTGTGTTTGTCTCCCTCAAATGTTAAAAATCCTTGGTATACACCTGATTGAAAGTCAAGTGGTATAACTATAGTTGCCGTTACTTCGGTGGAATTTTTTGGAGGAATTTGGATATTTTTATTATCAAGCCACATTAGATCCCACTTGTCTTTTTTGTAATAATTTGATGTCAATGTAAAATCCATCGAGGTAGAATTTTTTTGTATATCACCAAGCCAGTAGGAATATTTTGTAGGTACTGGATAAATCCCAACTACAGGAGTACCTTGAAATTTTAGAGTTGGCTCTGAAATGCGAACTTCTTGAACTGTTCCCCATGAACCTCCTCTATTTACCATTGACAGTTCATCACTAGCAATTTTGGTATCGTTATTTTTGTCTACCCAATCATACAAGTAAAGAGAAGAAATTTTTATATCATTTGCATAAACTGCTTCGGTTTTATTCATAAATTCATCAAATGGGAAATTTAAATTAAGAATCATTAATGATGCGTCATCTGGAATTGGATATGTTTGATCAAAATAAGAGTAAAGATCATTGTGTTCTTTAGCATCAACTAGTCTGTAATAATTTGGAATGTAAATTCCAGACTTGTTAATTATGGAATCTTGTAAACGAACAGCAGTTGTTTCATTAAATTCTGCTTGTTTGATAAGTTTTAGAGTCTGAGGTTTTATGGTAATGTCTAGTGGAGTATTAGTTGGATTCTCAATTGTAAAAACGGCAGTACTTCTTTCTCCTGGGAGTAGGCGTCCTGCAAACCAGCTAGTGTGAGGTAGATCTTTTCCAGGTAATTTAAATTTGTCAATGCCAAATAATGTAGAGTTAATTGAGTTAATTGGGACATCCAAAATTTCTTTGATATTAGCATAGGAGGCATCATTATAGACAATAAATTGGGAATCTTCCCCATTGACAAATTGTACTGCATCATAGACATTTACGAGTCCTGAACCTTGAGTAAATGGATCGTTATACAAATCCGTAGCAGTAGACATTAAGATGTTCTTAATCCTAAGCGGATCATAATTCTGAAGATTTTCATTCATACTTTGAATAAGAATAGCTGCGCTGCCTGAGACAAGGGGTGCAGCCATACTAGTTCCACCAAAAAGGGTAAATGCGTTTTGTGAAGGATCCTTTTTAATTTTTGATATTGAAGATGGAGTAAAGCTGTATGCACCTATACTCATAATGTCAGGTTTTGGATCACCAATTATTCCAGGTCCCCTGCTAGAGAAATCTACAACATTATTGTTATGAACTGTGGTATTCCCAAATCTTGGTTGATCTTTAAAGGAACTGTAACCAACAAAGACATTGTTAGTAGTTGCTCCAACTGTAATACCATAAGGGGAAGCATTAGGTAATCCAAGAGTTCCATAACCATGTCCAGAATTTCCTGCACTTGTTACAATTGTAACACCTGGATAATTATCATCAAGGGTATGAGGAATGACTAGAACACTTAGTATTAATGAAAGTATATCAAGTCCTGGTCCTGATTGTAAAGTAGGAAAATTAGAAACACCCCAACTATTTGAGATTATATCTGCACGTGGTTTTCCTTCAAAAGTCCATTTGTTATCTTTGCTATCAAATCCTGCTGCCCACAACCAGGCGTAAACAGTATCACCAAACCATAATGCCTTTACAGGAATAATTTTTGCACCAGGTGCAACCCCTTTAATTTTGTATTTACTAGTATTATTGTAAATATCATATTCTTCAATTCCTTTTGATACAATTGAGGCAGCACTTGATGTACCGTGACCAGCTGGATCAGTCAT
>JAQBHA010000029.1:0-3088 GCA_032128215.1 Nitrososphaerota archaeon
ACCCTTGAAGGGCCAGACTTGAAATTCTTACATGAAGCATGTAAAATTTCTAACATAAATGTAATCTCCAGTGGCGGAATTTCAAATATCGATGACGTCATTAAAGTAAAACAAAACAATGCCTATGGTGTAATACTTGGAAAAGCACTTTATGAAAATTTAATTTCGATACAGGAGGCAAAAAAAATATCTTGACACTAACTAAAAGAATTATTCCCTGTCTTGATGTTGCTAATGGCAGAGTTGTAAAGGGATTACATTTTTCTTCAATAAAGGATGCTGGTGATCCTGTAGAATTAGCAGAAAAATACAGTAATGAAGGTGCAGACGAACTCATATTTCTTGACATCACAGCTTCTGAAGAACAACGAGAAACTATCAAAATACTAGTATCAAAAGTTGCAAATGTCATTAATATTCCATTTACCGTAGGTGGTGGTATCAAAACACTTCAAAATGCAAGAGATATTTTACTTAATGGTGCAGATAAGGTAGCAATTAATACTGGTGCTGTAAAAAATCCTGAAGTTATTATAGAATTAATGAAACTTTTTGGAAAACAATGTATAGTTATTGCAATTGATGTCAAAAGAAATTACAATGTTAAAGATGATAAAAATATTTTTTCTGAGGATAATCAAAAATTTTGGTTTGAAGTTTTTATCTATGGAGGAAAAAAAGAAACTGGACTAGATGCAATAGATTGGGCAAAAAAAGTTGAAAAACTAGGAGCAGGTGAAATTTTACTTACGAGTATAGATATGGATGGAACAAAAAATGGCTATGATATTCTTCTCACTAGAGAGATTGTAAATTCAGTCCATATACCTGTAATTGCCTCTGGCGGATGTGGTAAGCCTGAACATATGGTGGAAATTTTTAAAAACTCTAATGTAGATGCAGCTCTTGCGGCATCAATATTTCATTATGAAACTCATTCGGTAAACAGAGTAAAAGAATTTCTAAAAGAAAGAGGTATTCCCGTAAGATTATAAACAAACAAATGTATATACAATAACATGGAAAAAACAATTAATGATATTGATTTTAAAAAAGGTAATGGACTAGTTCCAGTAATTGTACAAGATATTAACACCAAGGATATTCTAACACTTGCTTATACAAACAAGGAATCACTTGAACTTACAAAAAAAACAGGAAACTCTTGGTTCTGGAGTAGATCAAGAAATAAACTATGGATGAAGGGAGAAGAATCAGGTAATACACAAAAAGTAAAAGAGATCTTAGTTGACTGTGATTTAGATGCAATTATTTACATGGTAGAGCCATCTGGTCCAGCTTGTCATACTGGTGAGAAGGTCTGCTTTCACAACTCTTTGAAAAAATAATATATCCTAACATGACTTTGGAAGACGAACATCAGGACCATTTAGATGTTCATTGAGGATTTCAAAGCTTAAGGGTGGGTATACATCATTATCAAATAGCACTTTCCATATTCCTGCAATCTCTTCTTGCTCACATATTCCACGGGATTTAGAAGTATCAGGTTTAAAGTATGAATTAAAACTACTCTTAACTGACCCATCGTATTGTAGTGTTCTATAAAGTCTACCATCTGGCATGAAAATCCTAATGTTTCCTTTTTCATTTGGCTCTAATCCAGAAACAATAATGAAAATATTTTCAGATAATTTATGTTGATACTGTGTTATAGTTAGTGGACCTGATGAAACAGCATCAGGATGAGAATTATCCTCTGGCGTAATTTCAACTTTAGATATTGTTTCATTAAGAATATTTTTATCAATTGGCTGGTCTGTAATCATTCCTGCTAAGGATATGGATATCGCTATTATCGCAGTAATACCTATAATTACAATCATGACCATTTTTATCATTACAGTCTTTGAAAGTAATGGGCTCTATATTTTTTAAAATTACTACTAATTGTAAGGACTACCTCAAAATACTGGTAATTTTTAAGATTTTTCCTTAATGTCTACCAGTTTCTTAAAATCATAATTAATAAGGACTTAATTTTTATCTAAACAAAGTTAAGTAATACTTAACTTGATATTAGCGTTTTTTATCAATAGTATGAGTGAGTATAATCTACATGACCAAAGTATCACTCCAATGTAGGGAATGCAAAAAAGAATATGATTCTTCTTTCAAGTATATTTGTGACGAGTGTTTTGGACCACTCGATGTAAAATATGATTTTCCCCCCATTACAAAAAATACCTTTGTAAATCGTGAACACACATACTGGCGTTATTTTGAGATGTTGCCAATACAGGACAAATCAAACATAGTGAGTTTAGATGCGGGAATGACTCCACTAATACATGCAAAAAGACTAGGTGAAAAACTTGGTCTTAACAAGTTATACATCAAAAACGATTCTGTAAACCCAACATTTTCATTTAAAGACAGACCAGCTGGTATTGCAGTGTCAAAGGCAAAAGAGTTTGATCTATCAGCAGTTGGTTGTGCATCAACTGGAAATCTTGCATCAGCTACTGCAGCTCATGCTGCAAAAGGTGGATTTCCTTGTTATGTATTTGCACCAAGTGATATTGAACATGCAAAAATTGCTCAAGCGTTATCATATGGAGCAAAATACATTTCAGTTGATGGAACATATGATGATGCCAATAGAATTGCAGCACAAATTGGTGATAGCAAAGGAATTGGTATAGTAAATATCAACTTGCGTTCATACTATGTGGAAGGATCAAAAACATTAGCATTTGAAGTAGCTGAACAGCTTGACTGGAATGTTCCTGATCACCTTATAGTTCCTGTAGGTAGTGGTGCAATGCTTAATGCAATCTGTAAGGGATTTGAAGAATTACAAAGTGTCTCATTGTTAAATGATGTGTCATCAATGCATATGGTAGCTGCACAACCTCATGGATGTGCACCAATTGTTGATGCCTACAAGAAAAAAAGTAATGACATCATACCTGTTGAATATCCAGATACTGTTGCAAAAAGTTTAGCCATTGGTGATCCTGGTGATGGTCGTTATGTGCTAAAAAGATTACAACAATACAATGGAATTGCAGAAGAATCAAACAACAAAGAAATACTTGATGCCATACTATTACTTGCAAGAACT
>JAQBHA010000030.1:0-4247 GCA_032128215.1 Nitrososphaerota archaeon
ACCACAAGATGGCATACCATCTATTGATGATCCGAAATTTGTCAAAGCAACAGAAGCAAAAACTATATCTGATAAAGATGTGGTGATTGGTTTAGAAATTAATGGGGATGCTCGAGCTTATCCATTATTTATCCTAGTTTGGCATGAAATTGTAAATGACAACGTTGGCAATGTTCCTGTTGCAGTTACCTACTGTCCATTATGCTACACCAATCAGGTATTTGAGAGAATAATAGATGAAAAAGAAGTAGAGTTTGGTACTTCGGGCAAGCTCTTCAATAGTAATTTGGTTATGTATGATAGATTAACTGGCTCGTATTGGAGTCAGGCGCTTGGACAATCAATAAAGGGCGAGCTTACTGGTCAGAAATTAGATGCCATTCCCTTTGATGTTATTACTTGGGCTGATTGGAAAAAGATTCATCCTGATACTCTAGTTCTAACTACAGATACAGGACATGTTAGAGCTTATGGAGTTGATCCTTATGGTAGCTATTACACAGAATCTCAAATATTTTTCCCAGTTGAAAATAAAGACGATAGAATGCATCCTAAAGAGATCATACTTGGATTTGAAAAAGATGGAGTGTACAAGGCCTTCAAACAAAAAGATGTGGAATCTTCTATTGTAATTAATGATAAAATAAACAATGAGTCAATTTTGTTAGTATCATTATTTTCAGGCAATACACGAGCATTTGATAGAACCATAGATGACCAGGTGCTAGAGTTTTCCTCCAAGGATAACAAAGTTTTTGATACACTAACTAATTCAGAGTGGAACTATGATGGAGTAGCAATTTCTGGTGAGCTTTCAGGGGCAGAGTTGAATCGACTAGAATTTAGTCCGGGATTTTGGTTTGAGTGGGTTGCATTTCATCCAAAAACCGAGGCATATGAAAATCAGTCATGAGTCCAATTACTAAGGGAATTATTTTTGGAATCATTACCATAACTGCATATCTTACAGTAGTTGTAGTTACAACTCCTGCATTACCACCTGAAGCTGCAATTAACGCTGCATTTCAGCTAAACTCTATTGTAATAATTGGTATGGGAGTAGGTGTTGGTTTGCAAATGTTTCTGTCTGCAGAAAGTAAAAAACTTGGATGCAAGCTAAATTTTAAGAAAAAAGCATTTAGTGGAAACTCTGGCAGTACTGCTGCAACCTCATTTTTTTCATTTTTTTCTCTAGTTCCACTAGGATGTTGTGGGTGGTGGCTTTATGCACTATCATTACTTCCAAGTGTTTTTGGAACTGGAATATCTGCAGTGTTAATAGAGTATAGTCAGGGCTTGGCGTATCTCGGTCTTGTTATAATTTTTGGATTTAATGCCCTAACTGCAATCAAACTATACAAAGAAAAGAAGATTAGAATTACTTCATAAAATTATAATAGAAAAAAAGGGATTTTAAGACGGGTCAGTTTCCACTGGAGCCAGTCTTATTGTGGGATTTCTATCATGCATTGCAGAGATGTAAAAGAGATCAAACATTTTACCATCGTCATCTGATGCTACTCCTTTAACCATGTACAGATTTCCTTGCTTTAGATCAGCAATTTTTTCACCTGTTATCTTTACGTCTAAGGTCTTGCCATCTCGGTTTTCTACTGTACCAGATGCATCAAATGAGGTCTTATCAGAACGAACCGATATTGTCCATGTATCAGGAACAATAGAGAAACCATGTCTTGTGTCTTTAATTCCAATAACAAATGTTCCTTGTTTTACTTTGTACTCTGGAGATACATCGGTGTCTTGATTCTCAGATACTATTCCCATTCTAAAATGAGAACGCCATCCTTGATCATCTTCACTTACTGCTGCACCTGTGCCAACTAGAACAGTGTGAGGTAGAGTTTGTTTATCTATTACCGGTCTTTCTAGGTCTGTTTCTTGGGCAAAGGCTGTGCTGTAAGTCATTGATACTGATAGCATTGCTGCCATCACAATCAATCCTGCAATGATTGTCTTGTTTTGTTTTTGCATTATTAGAAGTGTAAATTGAGTTTTTGGTTATAAAGAACTAGCAGATCTTCTCAGTAAAAGTTCTCAGTAAGAATGGTAAGTAAGTATTATAAGAGATGGGCAAAAATAGGCACACCGCAAAGAAAAAAATATTTTCAAATATTATTTTTTAAATTACTTTTCAAAGAGGTGAAATAAACGCCACAGAAAAGAACCCAAAATAAAAAAAGAAAAAATCCTGCAGATGGTGAAGGAATAATGCCACTATAATCATTTGATAATTTGTTGATGATGCTAATTTTTTGCTGAAACTAAATTAATTTTTAAAAAAAACTTATTTCCTAGTTTTACCATTTGGGCATATGGTTCACCAGTGTTATATCTGCGACCAACTTTTTGATTCTAAGGAAAAATTATATGACCATTTAGATGTTCATTCAAACCCTGGAAATTCTCCTCTAAGTGAAGACGAAGTCATGGAACAATTCAAGGCTACTAAGGATGGTGAGCCTTCAAGAATGTCAGAAAAATCATAATTGGTTTAGATTTTTTTATAATTTATTTTGTAAAGTGTAAGTTAAACTGGGATAACATGTTAGAATAAATTTGCATCATTACTTGAGCAGACCTATCAAATGACTCTATTCCTGCAAGCCTTGTCTTAACATAATAATTTAGAATTTGAGTAGAAATGTCAATCTGGGACGAAATAATGTCTTTAAAGGTTTTAGAAGAGTTATCAAATGATTGTAGGGTATTTTGATTAATTTCTAATTTATCAAAAAACTCTTTTTCTGCAATATAGCATGTGCCAAAGATTTGGTCAAATGAATGAAGATATGCAGTGTAAAGATCAGCATACTGTTGCAAGTAAACTGGGACTTGAAATTCCATTTTTTTAATTATACTTGAGCTAGTATTTTTCATAACATCACATACAGAAATTTTAGGTTGAGGAGATTTTTTGAGCGATTTTTTACTTTGGATTGTATTTTGATGGAGTTTTATAAATTCTGAAGAATTTGGATTTTGGATTAATGATGCCATTTAACTAAAAGATCGATTCGGGGTATAAAAACTCGTGTAGATTAATTGTGGAAAAAATTATCCAGTAAATCAAGAGAGTTGATCTTAAAATTCTTAATTCCTAGTTTGCTCTATTAGAAAATGTGAAAATTGAATCTATAATTGTCATTTCTATAGTAGCTGCAGTAGCAATAATCGGTGTGGTTACAGGAATCACAATATCAAATCAAGCTTTAGAGCAATCAGAGTATCAAAGAACCTTACAAGAATCAGTTTCATCAAAATCAGAATCTCAGTCTCCATCCTCTAGTGGTACAGAAATTACAAAAAATTTAGAAGAATCAGTTTCAGCTAGTATCACTCAGAAACCTTCTACTCCAAAAGAAATTAGTTGTGATTCATCATATCCTGATGTATGTATTCCTTCTTACCCGCCAGACTTGAATTGTGTGCAAGTTCAATATCGTGACTTTAAGGTATTACCACCTGACCCACATGGGTTTGATGCCGATAAAGACGGGATTGGTTGTGAATTATAGAATTGATTAATTTATCAATGGTTCTCATTGATTTGTCGGGTTATGCCTGAAAACTAGTTACAACTAGGGGATTTTTTTGAAAATTTGCAGAACTTGTATAATAGAACTATTATTTTTTTAAACCACGTTAAGTTCTGGATTTGCAATTATTTTTAAGATGGGTTTAATAATTTTCATTGGACTCTTTGTATTATCAGCGCTCACTGCAAGCATCCTCTCATCGCTCAAAAGCATAGTTATTCGGCTAATCTT
This sequence comes from Nitrososphaerota archaeon, assembly GCA_032128215.1. Classification (GTDB taxonomy): domain Archaea; phylum Thermoproteota; class Nitrososphaeria; order Nitrososphaerales; family Nitrosopumilaceae; genus CSP1-1. Next base: position 3,789 of record JAQBHA010000030.1, read on the forward strand.
TTCGTATTCAACTAGAGCATACTTGGCTTTACCAATTTTTATAGAATGATCAATACGTCGTCTCCATGCATCTATAGAATATCGAAGAGATTCCTTTGTTTCACTAGAACTTAAAAAATTTGTTTGGCCTTGACGATTTCTACTAATAATTATATTCCCATAGAGATCACAAACAAGTGAGAATCGAATAGTTTTATCTGATTTCATTATTGCATCTAAAAGTACAGCATATTTCATAACTAATAATACTAACTTGTATGAAGCCATTATAAAACCAATCTTAAACAAATCATGCACCGCCATAACTTGAGTCATTACAAAAAACCTTTCATTTTTACCTCGTAGGGAGGAGACTATTTTTATTGCCTATCGATAAACTTGCAGTTAATCTAAATGGCGGAACCAGATGATTTGATAAAGACCAAAATTGTTCAAATGATTCTTGATAAAAAAACTGAA
>JAQBHA010000031.1:0-12159 GCA_032128215.1 Nitrososphaerota archaeon
TATGAAATCGATGATTTCGAAACAAAAATTACAGAAGAAGAGGAAATAGAATAATGCAGATAAGAACACCGGCAGTAGCCGGATTGTTCTATCCAAGTGAATCTAGAAAATTGAAAAGTTTAGTTCATGATTGTTTTATACATCCATTTGGTCCAGGAAAAATTCCTCCATCTGATAACACTAAGAAAATTTTTGGCATAATCTGCCCACATGCTGGTTATGTATATTCTGGTCCTATCGCTTGCCACTCTTTTTATAAAATTTCTTCTAGTCCAATTGAATTATTCATAATAATTGGTCCAAATCATTGGGGAATTGGGTGTAATGTTGCCTCAATGAAAGATTGTAGGTGGGAAACACCATTGGGTACTGTAGAAGTGGATTCCGAATCAGTAACAGAGCTCTCAAAGATCTCAGAAACTATTGAATTAGATTTTTTTTCTCATACTAAAGAACATAGTTTAGAAGTACAAATTCCAATTTTACAAGAAGTTTTTTCGAATGGTTTTAAAATACTTCCAATTGCTTTGATTGATCAAACCAAAAACACTACAATTGAACTTGGGAGATGTATTGCTAAGATAGCTAAAAAAAAGAATTCAATGATCATTGGTTCGTCTGATTTTACTCATTATGAAGAAAATAATTTTGCACATAAACAAGATGAGGCATTAATTGAACCTATTTTGGATTTAGATTTAGACAGATTTTACAAAATATTAAACGAAAAGAAAATCACAGCCTGTGGATACGGAGCAATTGCAACTACTATGGCTGCCTGCAAAGAACTAGGTGCGACAAAAGGGGAATTGCTAAAATATGCAACTAGTGGAGATATTACAGGAGATAAAAGTTCAGTAGTAGGCTACGGATCAATAATATTCTCTTGAAATCAATAGCTTCTGCTCCTGCAAAGGTAATATTATTTGGAGAACATTTTGTAGTTTACGGAATAAAAGCAATACTTTGTTCCATTAACAAAAGAGTAACCATTACTTCAAGTACTACTGTAGAACAGATAATTTCTGTAAAATCTGAACTTGGTGAAATAAGTGTACCTTCATCGATACCAATTGAAGGAATTAATTCTCCGTTATTGCCTTTCATTTACATCGCTAAAAAAATGATTGAGAGATTTAATTACTCAGGAGGAATTAAGATTATAATTAATTCAGATATTCCGTCTGGGGTGGGTCTTGGATCATCTTCTGCGTGTTGTGTAGCTGCTGCAGGTTCCATATCAGGTCTTTTTACAAAATATTCTAAAGAAGAAATTCTAAATTTAGCAATAGAAGCAGAAAAAACTATTTTCAAAGATACATCTGGTGCTGATTGTACTGTTTGTACATATGGTGGAATAATTGAATATAACAAAAAAAGTGGGTATAAAAAAATTAACACAGGATTTGATCTTCACCTGGTTATTGCAAATACCAAAATTCTTCATTCAACTACACTAGTAGTTACAAAAGTGAAGGAATTCATAGAACATAATGAAAAAAAATTCTCTGAATTATGTGATGAGGAATTAAGATTAATAGAAAAAGTAAAACCGATATTGAATTCAGGAGATATTAAATCGCTTGGAGAATCTATGATTCTAAATCAAAAATATCTCGAGCAGATTGGAGTATCAAATGAAATTCTTCATAATGTGACAGAGGAGGCCAATAAGACTTCATTTGGGTCTAAAATTACCGGTGCAGGAGAGGGTGGATGTATTATTGTTCTTGTTGATAAATCAAACCTGGAAAAAACTTTGAGAAATCTTCAAAGTAAAAATCACGAATGCTTTTCAGTTCAAATGGATTCAACTGGACTGGATACTTTTTAACTCTCTATTTGGCGAAAATTATTATATGATTTTAATCAAGCTTGGAGGTTCGATAATTACCAATAAGGAAAAACCATTATCTCCTAGACGAAGAACTATTGATAGGATTATTCATGGTTTAAAGAAAATCGATGAAAGTATTGTTGTAGTACATGGAGGAGGATCATATGGCCATTATTGGTCTGTAAAATACGACATGCATACAAAACCAAAAAAATATAATTCCAGGGGAATATCAATTATCAAAAAATCAATGGTTGAATTAAACAGTATTATTCTTGACTCCTTTTTAAAAAATAAATTTAACCCTTATTGTCTTCCACCTACAGATTTTGTTATTGGGAATAATCCAACTATAAAAAAAATTAAACAGATCGAAAAAATTGCAAACGCAGGTTTAATTCCAATTACATATGGAGATGCATTATGGTATGGAGAGAGAAAATCCTACATATTGTCTGGGGATAGAATAATGTCGATGATAGCTAAAGTATTAAGACCACGGTTAACGATTTTTGTATTAAATGTAGATGGGTTATATTCTGATTTAAAATCTAAGAAATTACTAACGGAGTTTAAGGATGAAAAGTTATTCATCAAAAAATCTTCTATGGATGTTACTGGAGGAATGTCACGTAAAGTAATAGAAGCCTCAAAAATCTCAAAAATGGGTTTAAAAGTTTTTTTTGTAAATGGGAATAAACCAGAGAGAATTGTAAATGCTATAAAGAGAAAAAAATTTGAAGGTACATTGTTTCGGTGAGAATTAATTGGTAGATGAATATGTTATTCTAGTTGATAAAAATGATCATCCTATAGGTCTTGAAGAGAAAGTAAAATGTCACTTGCCTAATGGTAAGCTTCACAGAGCTTTTACATCTATAATATTAGATAAGGAAGGTAGACTGCTCATAACACGAAGAAGTTTAAGTAAAATGTTATGGCCTGGGGATTGGGACGGAACCGTAGCCAGTCATCCACGAGAAAAAGAGACCTATGTGTCATCAGCAGAACGTAGAATGTCGGAAGAAATTGGAATTTCATGTAAATTTGATTATCTTTTCAAGTTTGAATATCATGTACCATACAAAGATGTGGGTTCTGAGAATGAAATCTGTGCTACCTTATTGGGAATAATTGAAAAATCGTCTAAATTTAATTTGGTTAAAGAAGAAATTGTAGAAATCAAATGGATAACAGCGAATGAATTAATTGAAGATCTACAAAAAAATCCAGAAATTTACTGTCCTTGGATGTTGATTGCAATATATTTACTCCCTAATTCAGAAAAATCAATGCTAACAAAATACAAATCAGTTATGTCACATTGGATTAAATCAGAAATAAAAAAACCATTAGAAGAATCAATAAAATATCATTTGCAAGATAATAATTGGAGAGTGGTTAATTGATGAATTCTAATTCAATAACAAATAATGCTAAGAAAGTAGATCTGTATCTTACATCAAAGTTAAAGGGTAATCCAGTACAATTGTACGATGCAGCATCGTATCTAATTGTTAATGGAGGTAAACGATTAAGGCCATTTATGGTCATTAAAAGTTGTGAAATTTTAAATGGAAAATTAAAAAATGCGATGCCTGCTGCTAGTGCAGTTGAGATGATTCATAATTTTACCTTAGTTCATGATGATATTATGGATAATGATGAAATTCGACATGGGGTTCCTACAGTTCATAAAAAATTTGGAATACCCATAGCAATATTGGCAGGAGATGTATTATTTTCAAAAGCTTATCAAGTGCTGTCTAATTCAAATCTTCCAGCTAACGCATTAAATGAAATTGTTTCAAAATTAGCAAAGGCATGTGTCGATATTTGTGAGGGGCAATTATTAGACATTAAAATGGCAGAATCAAAAAAAATTCCTTCTCAAGCAAATTACATAAAAATGATTGAGAAAAAAACTGCAGCACTTTTTGATGTTTCCTGTGCAATGGGAGCAATATGTGCAAAAGCAAAAAGAAATGATGTTTCAAAATTATCATCGTTTGGAAGAAATCTTGGAATAGCATTTCAAATTACTGACGATCTAATTGGGGTTATGGGAGATTCAAAAATAACAAAAAAACCCGTTGGTAATGATTTGAGAGAAGGAAAAAAATCGCTCCCAATAGTTCTGGCAATCACAAAATCCAAAGGAAATGATAAAAAGATGATTTTGAAAGCATTTGGAAATACAAATGCTTCAAAGAAAGACATAGAAAAAGCAGTAGAAGCAATTCGAGCGTTAGGAATAGAAAAAATTGTAAGAAAACAGGCGCTCCAGTATTCAGAAAAAGCAAAAAAATCGTTGAATACCTACTCTGGAATCGCTAAAGATGAATTACTAAATCTTCTAAATTTTGTTGTGAAAAGGAGTTTGTAACTTGGATGAGGATGTAAAAAAAGAAATTAGAAAGTTTGCACTACAAAATGCTGTCGAACATGATGGTAAAACAAATCTAAAAATTATTTTAGCAAAAATTGTTGGTAGCAGATCTGAACTTCGCAATAATGTTAAGGAAGTTGCAAAAGAGTGTGCCACTATTGTTACAGATGTAAACGCTATATCTTTAATTGAACAGAAAAATGAAATTAAATCCAGTTTTCCTGAACTTTTAACATATACTAAAAAAAATGTAGAAGAAAGACATGGATTTCCCCCTCTTGATGATGCTATACAAGGAGAAGTGGTAACAAGATTTCCCCCGGAGCCTAATGGATATCCTCACATTGGTCATGCAAAGGCTGCTATAATTAATGAAGAATATGCAAAAATGTATGGGGGGAAAACAATTTTACGAATGGATGATACGAATCCAGAAAATGAAAGACTAGAATTCTATGCAGCTATCAAAGTTGGACTAGAATGGCTTGGGATTAAATATCATAAAATAAAAAATACCTCTGATGATCTAGAAATAATTTATCAAAAAGGAAAAGAAATCATCAGTTCTAATAAGGCGTATGTTTGTACTTGCAAAAGGGATGTTATTGGTAAGAATAGACGTGAAATGAAGTCTTGTAAATGCAGTCAATTAGATAAAACAAAAAATGAAGAAAGGTGGGAAAAACTATTTGATGAGTATTTGCCGGGTCAAGCAATTGTTAGATTTCGCGGCAACATGAAATCCCAAAATACTGTAATGCGAGATCCATTTTTATTTAGAATATTAGAAGATCATCATCCGCTACTGGAAAAAAAATACAGAGTTTGGCCAAGCTATGACTTTGCAGTTTCAATCGAAGATAGTTTGGACGGAGTGACTCATGCATTTAGATCAAAAGAATATGAGTTACGAAATGAGCTCTATTATGCAATTCTTGATGCACTAAATATGAGAAAACCAAAAATTTTGGAGTTTTCTAGGCTAGAATTCAAAGGAATGCCGGTTTCAAAGAGGGTGATTAAGCCATTAATTGAGAATGGTAAAATTTCATGGTATGATGATCCAAGACTACCTACTCTGGAAGCATTAAAGAAGCGTGGGATAACACCCGAAGCAATTAGAAAATTTATAATTTCTTTGAGTTTTACAAAAGCAGATACTCTTGCTCCATTTGATGCTCTAGAATCTTTCAACAGAAAAGAAATTGATTCTAAAAGCATTAGATTGTTTCAGGTGAAAAATCCACGTAAGTTATTTATCAAAAATCTTCCATTCACTAAAATAGAAATGCCCAATCATCCTACAACTGATATGGGAAAAAGAGTTGTTGAGGTAGATGGAAATGTTTACCTTTCAGCTGACGATACAAAAAATATTGTTATTGGAAGTCAATTAAGATTAATGGGCTTAGGAAATGTCAAAATTAATCTAGTAGGTAATGATTTTGAAGGAGAGTTTATTGGAGATGATGTTAATGTGGATTTTCCAAAAATTCAGTGGGTATCCCAAAAAAATTCTCATAATTTGAAGATATTAATCCCAAAACAATTATTCATTGATGAAAAATTTAATGAAAATAGTCTTGAGGAATTGGAAGTATTTACTGAACCGTACTATTTGGAATTAAAAGATGGTTCTGAAATTCAGTTTGTACGATTTGGTTATTGTAGGAAGGATTCTGCGAATCAGTCCATTTACACGCACAAGTGAATAAATATGAAAATAGGACGATTTACAGCATCTGGGAAGGAAACTTTTGGGTTAGTTAAGGACGGCCATGTTGCAACAAGGGAAGAAATAACTTATGCTACAGGAATTCCCTTACCATATAGCATTAAAGATTTTCTTTTTGATGGATGGTTTGAAGAAGTTAAGAAAAAATCTCTGACTTTATCGTATAACGAAAATTTATCACAATATACTATTCTTGCCCCAATTCCGAACCCTCCCAAAATAATTTGTTTGGCATTTAATTACATCGATCATGCAGAGGAACAAGATATGCAGCCATCTGAAGATCCGGTGATTGTAATGAAACCAAGAACAACATTAACGGGAACAAATTCGGAAATTAGTAGCCCTAGTTTTGTAAAAAAGTTAGATTATGAAGTTGAATTGGCTCTAATAATTGGGCAAAACTGTAAAAATGTTGATGAGTCAAAGGCAATGGAAGTAATTTTTGGATATATGATTTTAAATGATGTGTCGGCAAGAGATATTCAATTCGGGGATAAGCAGTTTACACGAGGAAAAGGCTTTGATACGTATGCTCCCTGTGGACCGTGGATAACAACCTCAGATGAAGTTCCAAATCCACAAAATCTCAAAATAACAACAAAAGTCAATGGGGAATTAAGACAAAATTCATCTACATCACAAATGTTCCTGAAGATTCCAGCAATTGTTTCAAAATTAAGTAAAGTGATGACATTAGAAAAAGGAGATATAATTTCTACTGGAACACCTAAAGGAGTAATTTTGAATAATTCTAATTTAGAATATTTAAAAAATGGAGATAAAATTGAAATGGAAATTGAGAAATTAGGGAAAATAGAAAACACTATTAAATTCTTTAAAGAGTAATCTATTGGATTTCTTTTTTCATTAAATAAAACGAAAGTTTTTTTTCCAAAGTATTAATTTTAGGGAGATTTTTTAATTTTGTCAAAATTTGTATTCTTTCTATGTTTGTTTGAGCAGCATAGTTTTGAATATATGAAAGAATTTCTTTTATCCCATTTTCATTTTCATTTCCAAAAACTAGCGTTAACATTAATGTATTTTTAAAATGATCAGATTTAGTAAATATCGCTAAGGCAGTAATAGTTCCTTGATGTTCTGAATAAAGAATTTTTTTCTCATCAATTAGAGACTTAAAATTAGCATTAGTTAATCTCAACCATCTCCAAGATTTTACATAATATGAAGTATATGAAAAAATAAAATCAGTTTTTAATTTATCATTTGTAGCAAATTTGACATTTATTTTATAATTGATTTTCATGGGAAGAAAAGAATAAAAATTCCAAATCTCATTTTTTTTGTAAGTTAAGCTACTAGCAAGGTCAAGAGATTTATGATTATTAATTGCAATCAACATTTGTGAAATTTTACAATTATTATTTTTTGCAATGAATTCTGATTCTTGTACAAGCCGTTTTGCAAATCCTTTTCTTCTAAGATTTCTGTTTACACGAATTCCTTCTATCCATAATTGTTCATCATTAATTGAACAGTGGCATATAGCTACTGGAATACTATTTTCAGTTAAAACTAAAAGATCACCCTCTAACATCCAATTGTCCCATACATCAGAAATGTAATCTCCCCAGGAGAATGTAGTTTTACAAAATTCTAATACCTCATTTTTATCTGAAGATTTAGCCTTACGAAGTTCCATATTTATCATCAAATTAGAAAAACTATTAAGAATAATCGATCCAAAGTTAGGTATGAGTAAAGTAATTGTGGGTAAAGCTTCGGATATCCCTCCAGGAAAAATGATAAAGATTTCTGTAGATGGAAAAGAGATTTTGGTTGTAAATTCTGATGGTAATTACTATGCTATGGATGATACATGTACACATTCAGGTGCAAGTCTTACAGAAGGTCAATTTCTAGACTCTATAGTTACTTGTGGGTGGCATGGAGCTCAATTTGATTGTAAAAATGGTAAACTAGTAAAATTTCCTGCAAAAATTAACAATTTAAAATCATATAATGTAGTTTTAGAATCAGATGAAGTTTTTGTAGAGGCATAAATTAAAAAAGCCTTTTTTCATTGAATATGTGATTAATATTATGTCAGATAAAAAAACCCAAAATGTAGAATACCTCCAGAATGCTATTGATACATTAAATCAGGTAGCGGCAAACCCGTCAACCCCAAAAAATATTAGAAAAAATATTCAAGATTTAGCAAATAATCTTAAAACTCAAGAGCATTCAATGTCTGTTCGTGCATCTAACGTAATAAGCATGTTAGATGATATTACACAAGATCCCAACGTCCCTTCTTATGTTAGAGTGACTTTATGGCAGGCGGTTTCAACTCTTGAAAACATTCGGGAATAATCAACCAATAATAAAATTAGAAGATTATCTATCATCCCTTCCAAAGGGTATAATTTCAGGCGAGGATGTTCAACTTCCTGATCATTCTTTTAGAGAAATTTTTGAATTTGTAAATTTAGGTGAAAATGATATTTTTTATCATCTAGGATGTGGAAATGGTAAAGGAATCAGCATAGCTCTTGAAGAATTTGGAGTCAAAAAGGCGGTAGGTATAGACGTTAATAGAAAAAAAATTGAGGAGGCTAGAATTTTATTGCTGGAAAAGAACTTTACTAACAGTCAAATAATAAATGAAGACATTCTTGATTCACATTTCAATGATGCAACAGTAATCTTGTTTTGGTTTATCGATACAAAAATTATCGAAATAATGATGGAAAAATTTGAAAAACTAGAAAATGGATGCAAAATAATAACAATATGGGGTCCACTTCCTGGTTGCCTTCCAGATAAAGTAAAATTTCCATACATCATCAATCAGGTCCCCTTGCATCCCGCAAAGGATCTTCAAGAACAATTGTTGGCAGTGTTTGGGACAAAGTGTATAGATTTTGTAAATGCTTGGGAATACGCTGAAAGATATACCAAGGCAATTGGTACACCAGATTCTGGAAATGATAGATTCTTAACAATTATTCAATCACTTGTCATTTGGATTAACGCAAAAAATCTTGGAGTTGCATGTAGTGATGAAATACCACCAGCAATTAAAAATTATATGGGAATTTTACGCAATTTCTTCAATATAGAAGTAGAACATCTGATAAAATGAAAAAACCAGTCATACTTTTATCTTATAAAAATGAGATATGATTATGCAAGAACGCATGAACATTAATGTTTCAGCTACGGATTATGATAAAACCAGTAAGGAAATCAGATCTATTCTAAATTTACTTGAAGAAATGGTTCATTCAGAAGATAGTTTTATTATTACTGATTCAGAGTTTGCTTTTGGTTGGCATTTTTTCGTAGTCAGTGTGAATAAAGAACTTGTTCAGAAATTAGTTGAACAAATGGGATTAGATTTTGAAAAGTTAAAGGGAAAAGGTATAGAAAAAAAATTCCTCACATGGCTTACACAAAAAGTAGAAGAAAAAAACCTTAGAATTAAACTTGCAATAAAAGAAGAAATGGAGTCAAGTAAATTTGGTATTTTTTAATTATGTTAATTTTAATAAAACACTATAACTATATTATAAAATAAATAAAAAAAATAAAAAAGCTAACTGATTTTAAAATAATTTAAAACATTTTTAGCTTAAAATCTTCCTGGTCCGCCACGAGTACGATGTTTTGGCAAACATTCTTTACAATACACTGGTCTTCCTTCTTTTGGTTCAAATGGTACCTCTGATTCCTTGCCACAATCTGAACAAGTACAAGGGTACATTTTCCTGTCTTCTGACATAATATTCGGCAATTTTTACTACTTAATAAGTATTGGATTCTTAAAATTATTTTACAGGTAAAAAAAAAATTGACCTCTATTAGTTCTAGATTCATTAAATCAAATGGATAGGACTTTAGGAGCTAGAAATTACTTTGATACCTAAATCTGTAACAAGCAGGTGCAGTGACTTTTAAAAAATAAAATTCTATAGGTTCACATCGATATTAGTTAGATATCAAAAGGGGCCTTCGGGGTGGAATGTAATATTACTTCGATTCCCTCCCCATTATGAGAATAAAAATGGAGTAAATAGGTATGGAAAAAAATTACTATATTATTATTTTAATTTAGGAATTTTTAATTACGAGTTACTTTGAACCCAGCAGGTAAAGTATCACTGGATAAATCAACGTTTGTTACAGATACATCCCAGAAACTATCTCGTGGTGGGCCACCACTTTTGGCTGTAATTGTAGCTAAGTAATAGTACAAAGGATTCTTCCTATTTTTTAACTTCCCAAAAAATAATTTTAAAAATAGAGGGTTAGGTCAGCTAGGACTTGAACCGAAGTAAGAAAAATCATATAAAAGGAAAATTAAATATTGTTTGATTATAACTACAAGCTGAATTTTTTATTCCAATTTTGGTTTAGTTTATGTTATCAACGGAGACGTCACTAGTTCCGCACAGTATTTGACGTCTATTCCACACGAATCTCCGTTAGATGCTAAATGTTTGTCATTCTGTGCGGGACAACTCATTTTTACATTTTTCATGTAATTAAAAAAAGAAAAGAAGAGTATTGATTTACTCTATTGGTGTTTATACAGGAACTTCTTCAGGTACTGGTTCTGTAGTGTTTCTACCCAAACAATCTTCTGAGGTAATGGTGTCTTCTGCTGGCTCGTCAGAGTCGTCAATTAAAGTATCAACATCTGTACCATCGGTATGTTTGCCAACATGTGCTTTTTGGGCATTAGCACTTACATTGATAACTACCCATTCTCCAGGTTCAGACTCGTCAACGTCTGTAGTTTCTGGATCATCTAGCACCTCTTCCTGCCAATGACAAATTGAAACCTTTCCTACTTTGGCTTTATCACTACCATTTTCGCCTGCTCTCTCTTTTGCTCTATCACTAGCGTTTTCATTTGGTGCTGCCATTGCTGGACTTATTGTACCAAATACCATGATAGCTGCAACCGTTAAGACGGCGATTGATGCTAGTTTGCTATTCATTGTTTGATAGTCACTTTATTGTTAACATAACAGATGTGCTGTTCAGTATGCACAATTTTTTTAAAAATTAGTGAGAAAAAAAGAAATTAAAAGAGATTGGTGAATAACTGATCTAGAAATGTCCACAACAATTAATCTCCGTCCACCCATTCATTTTTTGGTTCTATTTAGTAAAAAAAAGAAAAAAAAATGATTAGATTGAAGGTGTAACTAGTCCTCTTTCAATTAGCTTTTCAGCTGTTGAGGATTTTAGACACATTGCTACTCCATTAGAATTTTTTACAACCAAATTGAGTCCTTCTCTGCATTCAATTTCATCAACATCAATACCTGCTATCATTTGTTTTAGAGGTGATATCCAAGCAAGACGTTTTTCTTTAGCTTTTGCTAAGAAGTTGTCATGGAATTGTTCTTTCTCAAGGTCTGTCATTGCATCATATTTTGAACGCAATTCCATCTTGTATGCCTTCATTTCTTCATATCTATTTTGTAGCTCATCACGGACTTTGTCTGTCATAGAGTCATGCTTTGCTTTGATTTTCATCTTGTAATGATCCATATACTTGGTTTTCATTTCGTCTTTCATTGCGTCTCTTTGGTCATCTGTTAAATCATCATGCATTGCTCTATATTTTGCCATTAAGGCTTCTCTATCTTCACCTGCCATGTCAACGTGTTTCATCATTCGTTCTTTTTGATCCATTGTCATGTCGCCAGGTCTTTCTTTGATTTCACGTGCTTCACAATGAATTGCGCCATCTGCATTTTTCATACATTTGCCATCATGTCCTTCACATCTGAAAGTGCCGTCATCTACTTCAACACATCTTTTATCTTGTGTTTCACATCTAACTGAACCATCATCGGTTCTCCAGCATTCTCCAGAATGTCCTTCACATCTTAGCTTTCCGTCATCTGCTTCAACACATCTTTTATCATTGTATGATTTTGTATCTCTTTGAGAATCTTGTTCGTCATCAGTCTGTGCGTATGCTACATAGTTTTGAAACATTGGACTGGCAGATAGGCCTAAAGCCAAAACTGCTACCAATGTCAATAAACCACTTTTTTGCATGTTCATTGGCGATCCGATCGGTTCAAACTATTTATAAATTTCGTAGTATTTCTCTGACATTTTGACTTTGATTTTTTGTTGTAAATTTATTACAAACACTTCTTTATTGTTTAATTTTTTGATCAGTAAAATGTGTTGGGGGATGGCAGT
>JAQBHA010000032.1:0-35301 GCA_032128215.1 Nitrososphaerota archaeon
GTTAATGTATCTGCAGTTAAATCCATTAAACACGAACTAGATATTCATGGAATTGATTCTTTTCATATTAGTTCTCCAACTAAATCAAAAAATGCTGACTGCGTTGTTGTATTAGGCGGGGATAGAGGGGTTCGAAATTATTTTCATGGAAATGATGATTCAAATATCCCAGTACTGGGCATTGGAGAATCTGAATCTAGTGGTTTTTTAGCTCAAATTGATCTAAAAGAATTTTCAACATATGTTAATCGATTAAAAAATCAAAATTACAAAATAGAAGATGTGCCAAGAATTGGAGTAAAGATTGATGGAAAAAATATCTATCCTGTACTCAACGATGTTGCAGTTTTTACATCCAAGAGTGCAACCTTGATGGAATACACTTTGAGAGTAAATAATGAAGAAGTATGGCATGATAGCAGTGACGGTGTTATAATATCCACCCCGATTGGATCTTCAGCTTATTCAATGTCAGCTGGAGGGCCTGTAATTTTTCAAGATTCACCAGTTTTTGGAATAATCTCTGTAAACTCTTTAGATGTCACTAGACGTCCGGTAATTGTTTCAAATGAAAGTCTTATTGAAGTTGATGATATCTCCTCTCGACTATACTGTGAAGTAATATTAGATGGAATGGATAGATACAAAGTACATCAAACTTTGGAATGTAGGAAATTTAATCCTGCAAAAATTATAAGAATGAAAAAGGATTCTACTGCAATTTCTGCTCTAGCTAAAAAGGTTCATCTTGCAGAAGATCTTCTTAACATGCCTCCAAGCTCAAAATTGTTACTAAAGATTCTTGAATATGAAGGTGCTATGACTCAAAAAGAACTCGGAACAAAAACCATGTTGCCAGATCGAACGATTAGAATGGCAATAAGTCACTTACTAGATAAGGGATATGTGAAAAAGAAGGTTTCAATTCGTGATGCAAGACAAAAAATCTATGAAATTTCTAAATTGGATTAATTAAAAAATCTCTTTAAATTATTTTCAATTTCTTGATGAAGCTTCTAAGAATGCCTTAAAAGAATTTTCAGGAAACCCCGGTCTACTACTAAATTCTGGATGAAATTGTATCCCAAAAAAGAACTTGTGTGATGGAATTTCTAATATCTCCATTCTTTTCCCATCATCGCTTTCACCAGAAAAAACCATTCCTTTTTCAATAAACATGTCAATGTATTCTTTATTGAATTCGAATCGGTGTCTATGCCGTTTTGAAATGAATTTAGAATTGTAAATTTTGAAGGCAAGGGAATTTTCTTTTACGTTGATATCATTGGCTCCTAATCGCAACGAGCCTCCCATGTTTTCAACGTTTTTTTGGTCAGGCAGTAAATCAATTATAGGATTGGTTGTTTTAGCATCTATTTCAGTAGAATTTGCTCCATTCAAACCACATACCTCTCTTCCAAATGCTACTGCAGCTAATTGAAAACCAAAACATATTCCTAGGTATGGAATATTTTTTTCACGAGCAAAATTTGCAGCTTTTATAATTCCCTCAGAACCTCTTGTTCCAAAACCACCTGGAACAAGTATCCCATCAAAATTATTTAGTTTTTCCACATTTCCATCTAGAGTTTCAGAATCAATCCATTCTATTGATACATTTTTACCAATTGATGCCCCTGCATGCTTTAATGCATGGTTTACACTAACATAGCTATCAGGTAAGGTAACGTATTTTCCAACCATTGCAATATTTACAGTTTCTTCATATTTTTTTATTGAATTAACAATTAAATTCCATTTATCCCAGTTTGCTGATGCGTTGACTAGTCCAACCATACCAAATTTTTTAAAAATAATGTTTACTAGATCTTGATCATACAAAATTTGTGGTACTTTAAAGATAGAGTCTACATCATGACAAGAAAATACATCTTTTACAGAAACATTAGTAAACATTGAGATCTTTTTCTTGGTTTTTTCTAATAGAGGACTAGTGCAACGAACTGCAAGTAAATCCGGTTGGATGCCAATCCTTCGTAATTCCTGTACACTATGTTGCGTCGGTTTAGTTTTTTGTTCTCCTACTACATCAAGTGAAGGAGCCAAAGTAACATGGACAAAAATAACATTTTCAGAACCATCTTCTGTTCTAATTTGTCTTAAAGCTTCAAGAAATGGTAAGCTCTCTATGTCTCCAACAGTTCCTCCACATTCGACTACTAAAATATCGAGTTTTTCATCTTCGGCAATATTTCTAATGCGATTTTTAATTTCATCTGTGATATGCGGGATTATTTGTACACATGCTCCAAGATATTCTCCCCTTCGTTCTGCTTCAATTACCTTAGAATAAATTTGAGCAGTAGTGATATTGTGAGATTTTGGAATGTTTTGATTTAGAAATCGTTCGTAATTCCCTATGTCCATATCACACTCGCCCCCATCATCTGTAACAAAGACCTCTCCATGGGCAACTGGATTCATGGTTCCTGCATCATAATTTAAGTAAGGATCTATCTTTACACAAGATACCTTTTGATTTGATAATTGTAACAATTTTGCTATTGAAGATGAAACAACGCCTTTTCCAAGGCCAGACATAACTCCCCCAGTAATGAAGATAAATTTAGTCTGCACATATGGGAATAGAAAATCCCTTATTTATTCGTCACATTATTTGGTAGTATTTTTTAGACTTTTAGTAAAAGTAGCAATCTTTGATTCAATTTTTTTAAACGGGGTTTGGTCTATTAATCGAAGAAAAGCACTTCCTACAATAATGGCGTCTATGCCTTGAGACAAAAAGTTCTTTGCGTCATCTGGTGTATGCACCCCAAAGCCAATTCCAATGGGAATTTTTCCGTTCACAGTTTTTTTTGTTTTTTTAATAGCATCAATAGTATATTGTTGGATTTTAGTCTGCATTCCGGTAGTGCCATAAATGGATACTAAATACAAAAACCCAGATGTGACTTTTAGAATTTTTTTAATACGCTCTGTGCTAGTGTTGGGTGAGATTAAAAATATAGTATCTAATTCGTTTTTCCTTGCTGTATCTAAATACGTCTTGGATTCTTCAATTGCCATATCTGGCAAAATTAATCCATCTATCCCAACACTTTTTACGTTTTTCATAAATTTATCAAATCCTTTTCTATATAGTATATTCGTATAGGTCATTAGTACTAATGGCACATCAGTTTCTTTTCGAATTTTTTTTATTAGCTGAAAAAAACTTTCAAGTTTAGTTCCTTTGTTTAAAGACACTGTACTTGCATTTTGAATTACAGGTCCATCCGCAATGGGATCTGAAAATGGAAATCCAATCTCAATAATGTCAGCTCCTCCTTTTAATAATCCCCTTATTGCAGACATTGTAGTTTTTTCATTTGGATACCCAACCATAATGTATGCAATTAGAGCTTTTTCTTTTTTCTTCTTTAACTCTAAAAATTTATTTTTAATTCTTGACATTTTTTTTCATGTATTCCTCAACAATTTCTACGTCTTTATCCCCCCGACCTGATAGTGTAACTACTATTGATTCTGACTTTGGTTTGTCCTTTGCAAGTTTTATTACGTCAGCAATGGCATGGGCTGATTCTAAAGCAGGAATTATTCCCTCAGTCTTAGTTAAAAGCAAAAACGCATCAATTACTTCTTTGTCTGTAGCATTATGATATTTTACTCTGCCAGTATCTTTAAGATAGGAATGTTCAGGGCCAACTCCAGGATAGTCTAGTCCTGCTGAGATGCTGTGCGTTTCGCTAATTTGGCCCTCATTATCCTGTAGTAGATAGGTCATCATCCCATGGAGAACCCCTTTTGAGCCTCTGCTAAGGGTAGCTGAATGTTTGTCAGTCTTTAATCCAAGTCCTGCGGCTTCTACACCAATCATTTCAGTATTGCTATCAAGTAATGGATAAAATGTTCCAATAGCGTTAGACCCTCCGCCAACACAAGCAATAACTACATCTGGCGTTTTGTTATTAATTTTCTTCATCTGTTTTTTTATTTCTTCACCGATGACTGATTGAAAGTCACGTACCATGACAGGATAAGGATGGGGGCCTACTGCAGACCCTAACAGGTAATATGTTGTGTCAACATTTGTAATCCAATCTCGAATTGCTTCATTTATTGCATCCTTGAGTGTTTTAGAACCAGATTGAACTGGATGTACTTTAGATCCTAAAAGATTCATTCTAAAAACATTGAGTTTTTGACGAATTGTATCCTTGTATCCCATGTATACCTCAGAATTCATTTCAAAACATGCACATGCCATTGCAGTAGCAACTCCGTGTTGTCCTGCCCCGGTTTCTGCAATAATGCGTTTTTTCTTCATTTTTTTTGCAAGAAGTGCTTGTCCAAGTGTATTGTTTATTTTATGGGCTCCCCCATGAAGCAGGTCCTCTCTTTTAAGATAAATTTTTGCACCCCCAATTTTTTTTGTAAGATTTTTTGCAAAGTAAAGTGGGGTTGGTCTTCCTGCATAATATTTTAGATAATAATCCAATTCTTTTTTGAAATTTCTATCATCTTTAAATTTTAGATAGTTTTCTTCTAGCTCTTCAATTGCAGGAACAAGTGTTTCAGGAATGTATCTGCCACCAAAGTCACCAAATCTACCATACTTTGGAAGACTTGTTTTCATATTGCGTTCACCATATGACTGACACTCTCTTTTATATTATCACTTTTCATTATACTAGAGCCAACAAGAAAAGCATCTGCACCACAGCTATGGAGAAAACGAATATCTTCTGGAGTTTCAATCCCACTTTCCGAAATCACTATTTTTGACTGGTCAATGTTTTTCAAAATTCTCTTTGTATTGTTGATGTCTAGTTCCAGAGTATCTAAATTTCTATTATTTATGCCTAAAATATCAGCTTTTGTTTTTAGTGAATTTTTAAATTCTGTTCTAGTATGAGATTCTAACAATATTTTGAGGTTTTTTTTATGCCCATATTCTATTAATTCATTAATTTCACCGACAAAATCTTGATCAAATAATGACTGAATTAACAAAATATAATCTGCTCCGATTTTTTTTGCAGCATCGATTTGGATTTTGTCAATAATAATATCCTTCATTAATAATGGTACTTTAACTTCCTTTCTTATTTTTATAAAAAATTCTGGAGAGCCGGAAAATAAATGAGGTTGTGTAAGTATAGATAATGCTTTTGCACCTCCACTAATCATTTCTTTTGCAATTTCAACAGGATCTGATTGTTTTCTGATTTTCCCTAATGATGGAGATGAAAATTTTATTTCTGTAATTAAAGTTGCATGTTGATTTTCTTTAATAATTTTTATTAAATCCTGACTTGATTGGGATAAGTTTTCTTTAATATCATATACACCATCGTTTATTGCAGTTTTTGAATTTTCAAAAAGTTTTTGAAGTACATTTTCCATTCTAAAACCCCTCTAATTTTTTTATATCGCCACAATAACGAACATAATCTTCAAAAAGACTGTATGACATTCCGCTTTTAATTATATCAAGTGCAATTTCAATTCCATCATTGAAGCTATCGGCAATATTTGCAACTATTAGACCACCTGCAGCATTTAATGCGGTAATTTCTATCATTGCATTATTGGCAGTACTATTTAGAACTGAAACAAATGCATTTACAGCCTCATGTTTGTTTGTAACTTGAATTTCTTTCATCTTCGGTTTAACTAATCCTAGTTTTTCTGGATCTATAATCATTGGAGTAATGACTCCATTTTTTAGAAAACACACTTTATTTTTTGATGTAGTAGATAGCTCATCTAAACCATCTTGTGATCTTACAGTCATTATATTTTCTGAACCTCGTTTTTTTAACAATAGTACTAATCTTTCTAAAAGATCATCTGAGAACACACCAATTAACTGATTTTTTACCAGTGCGGGATTTGCCAATGGTCCTAAAACATTAAATGCTGTCCTTCCACCAACCATTTTTCTTGCATTTGTTACGTTTTTCATCGCTGGATGAAACTTTTGAGCAAACATAAATCCAATTCCAAATTTTTCGATTATCTGAGTAACTCGCTCTGGAGATGAGTTCAAATCATAGCCAAAATACTCAAAAATATCTGCACTTCCTGAAACTCCGGATATTGAGCGATTACCGTGTTTTGCAACAACTCCCCCTGCTGCTGCAATCACAAAGGAGGCTGTGGTTGATATGTTAAAGGTTTGTAAATTATCTCCTCCAGTGCCACATACATCAATAATTGTTTCTTTACGCTTTGGTGAAATATGTAATGCAAAGGCTTGCATTTTATCTAACATGCCTAGTAGCTCATCATTAGATTCACCTTTATCTCGAAGAAATTTTAAAAAATCACTAGTATTTTCGTCAGAGACATTTCCACTCAAAATATCTTCCATTGCATTACTTATTTCCTCATAAGAAAGATTATTTTTATTTTTTAATTTGGATAACATGTCTGTAATCATTTGTTTTTCACCATCTTTACAAAATTTTCTAGAATTTTTTTTCCTTCTGGAGTCATAATGGATTCTGGATGAAATTGTACTCCTACTATGAGATGTTTTTTGTGACTAACCCCCATTATCTCTCCATCATCTTCTGCCATTGCAGTAATTTTTAGACTATCAGGAATTATTGTCTTATCCCCTACCAATGAGTGATATCTTGTTGCTTGAAATGGATTTTTTACATCTTTGAATATTGGATCTTCATAATGTTTGATTGGGCTTGTCTTTCCATGTCTAACATGTCCTGCATTTACTACCTTGCCGCCAAAACAGTGAATAATTCCCTGATGTCCCAAACAAACACCAAGAATTGGAACTGTTGGGCCTAATATTGTAATAACATCATTGCAAATTCCAAAATATTTTTTTTCTTCAGGAGTGCCAGGACCAGGAGAAATAATTATTGCATCATATTTTTTTTCTTTAATAGCATCAATTGAGATTTTATCATTACGTATGACATCTGAATCAATACCTAATTCACCTAAAATCTGTGCTAAATTATACACAAATGAATCATAATTATCAATTATGAGAAATTTCATTGTGATGCCTCTTGTAAAGCTAAAATCATAGCATTTGCTTTATGTTCTGTTTCTTTTAGCTCATTTTCGGGTATAGAATCAGATACAATTCCAGCACCAGCTTGAACAAATCCTTTTGAGCCTTTAAAAAATATGCTACGAATGGCTATGGCAAAATCGCAACAACCATTAAAAGAAAAATATCCAACCGCTCCAGCATATGCCCCTCTTGAATGTGGTTCTTGCTCATCAATTATTTCCATAGCCCTCACTTTAGGGGCCCCTGATACCGTACCAGCTGGAAAAACAGCTTTAAAGGCGTCATACATATCGTATTTTTTATCTAGAATACCTACCACATGAGTGACCATATGCTGAACATGGCTGAATTGCTTTACTTCCATTAATTCTTCGACATGAACTGAACCATACTTGCAAACTTTTCCTATATCATTTCGTCCCAAATCCACTAGCATAGTGTGCTCAGCAATTTCTTTTTCATCATTTAGCATTTCTTGTTTTAGCTTTTCATTTTTGGATTTGTCATCAGTAATTTTTCTTGTACCTGCAATTGGAAATGTTTCTACAACATCTCTTGTTACTCTAAGTAGCATCTCTGGACTTGCACCAATAATTGTTCTATCATTCATTTTCATATGATAAAGATATGGAGATGGATTTATCCTACGTAAAATTTTATAAACTTTTAGGTGATCCCCATTAGCTTCAAAATTAAATCTTCTTGAGAGAACTACTTGAAATATATCTCCGTCATGAATGTATTTTTTTGCCTTTTCAACAATTTCTATAAATTTTGATTTATCCAAGTTCACTGAAATTTCGGAAACATGAAAATCCTCAAATTTATTTTCTGATAGTTTGATTTGGTTTATTCGATTTTCATTATAGTAAAAATAAAATGACTTGTTTTGTTTGTTATCATATAAAATCCCATCTTCGTATATCCCAAATTCCATTAACGGTATATCCACTGAATGTGATTGAGGAATTTTTTCCCATAAAGCTACTGTATCATAATTTATAACGCCTACAGCTCCCCCCAAATATCTATATGATTGATCCGATGTTTTTTCAAGAAATTGCTTAAGTGTTTTCAAAGGGTCATCCGTCTTAATTATTTTTTGGGTTCCATCTTTGTATAGAAAAATAATTTTGTCCGAATAACCTTTTACCATTATTGATGGGTCAAAACCCATGATTGAAGTTTCTGCTAATTCCTCTGGACCTGTAAGCGATTCAAACAAAAATGAATGTGAATAATTTCGAGAAAATTTATTGTATATATCAAATTGGGTTCCAGTTAACTCTAGGGGTATTACTTTAGGATTATTACTTCCAAATATGTCCACCCATGATAGGCATCATAACTATGTTCTATATTTAAAATTTTTATTAGATTATTCTGGGCAGAGTTTGTTCTTCTGATACAAACATGTTCTTAATTGTTAATTTCAAGTTGCAGTCTTATAGGAACTGAGGGACGTCCCAAGCCCAGTTATGCCCCTCCATTTTGGGATCCTCAGTATCCTTTAATTACGGTATAGTACGGTACCTTTATATGCGATCGGGAGAATTATGAGTATGAATCAATTGCTCGTAAGAAAAGCAGGAACTAGACTTTATCAGGACATTGTTTTTTCGGTCAAAAAATCTTGTTTAGATACAATTTCAGTTGAAGCTTCATGTTATGTATGTGATAAAGGTCTTGGAGATGGCTATTCCCTTACTGCAAAATACTCATCTGCAGGAATTCTATTATTTTGTAACAAGCACTGTTAGATTAGTCAATAGGTTTTGTTATTGCTCCTTGAGAAGCTGATCCTACAAGAGAAGCATATTTTGCTAATACCCCTGATGTATAATTTGGTTCTGGCCTAACCCATTTTTTTCTTCTTTGTTCCAAATCTTCTTTTGATACATGAAGATCAATTGAGTTAGTTTCAATATCAATTGTTATCTCATCTCCATTATTGACAAGAGCTATTGGCCCTCCAACAAAGGCTTCAGGTGCTATATGTCCTACCATTAATCCTCTGGTGCCTCCAGAAAATCTACCATCAGTAGCCATTGCAACTTTTTTTCCTAATCCTTGTCCAATAAGAGCTGCCGTTGTAGCTAACATTTCCCTCATCCCTGGACCTCCTTTTGGCCCCTCATATCTAATTACTACGACATCTCCTTCTTCTATTTCCCCTTTTGCAACTGCATCAAAAGCATATTCTTCTCGATCATACACTCGTGCTTTTCCAGTAAATTTAGTCATCTCCACTCCAGCGGTTTTAATTACTGCACCATCCGGAGCCAAACTTCCTTTTAGAATCACTGCAGTACCAACACTATGAATTGGGCTATCGACTGATTTTACAATATTTTGTTGTACTTCTGGAAAATTGAGTGAATTAAGATTTTCATGAATTGTTTTACCAGTAACTGTAATACAATTTCCATTGATCAGTCCTTTGTCATCTAATTTTTTTAAAACAAATGGAATTCCTCCTATTTTATCTAATGAATTCATTACATAGCTTCCACCTGGCTTCATATCTGCAAGATGGGGTGTCTTTTTTCTAATTCTCTCAAAATCATCATATGTTAATGACAGTTTGGCTTCATAAGCTAATGCCAACAGATGCAATATTCCATTTGTAGAGCCTCCTATAGCATTTAACATTGTAATTGCATTCTCAAATGCCTCAAACGTCAAAATGTCTAGAGGTTTGATATTTAATTCTAATAATTTTGCACAGGTCTTTCCTGTATCAAAGACTATCTTTTCTCTTCTATCATCTTCTGCTGGGGGACTAGCACTTCCAGGTAATGCAAGACCAATTGCTTCCGAAATAGAGGCCATTGTATTTGCAGTAAACATTCCACCACAAGAACCAGCACCAGGGCACGCAGTATTTTCAATATTTTTTAAATCTTCAAGGGATAACTGTCCTGCATCATATGCACCTACTGCTTCATATACATCCACTACAGTTAGTTCACGCCCATCTAATATGCCAGGCATGATGGTTCCTCCATAAACAAAAACAGATGGCACATTCAATCGCGCCATTGCCATCATCGTTCCAGGTAAGCTCTTATCGCATCCTGCAATTCCTACCAAGGCATCATATTGATGAGCCCGTACCATTAATTCTATAGAATCAGCAATCACTTCTCTAGAAATTAAGGAAGATTTCATCCCTTCATGCCCCATAGCAATTCCATCACTTACTGCAATTGTACTAAACTCTCTTGGGGTAGCTCCGCCTTCTAGAACTCCTTCTTTTGCTTTTTGAGCTAATCTTCCAAGATGAATATTACACGGAGTAGCTTCATTTCCAGTGTGACATACACCAATAAATGGTTTACTGAGGTCATCATCAGTTAATCCCATTGCTTTGTACATTGCTCTATGTGGAGAACGCGCAGTACCCTCAACAACATTCCTGCTTGAAATTTTCATCAATAACACATTCCAAACATGTTGCCTTAATTTAGGGTTTCTTGAAAATTATAATCCTAGTTTTTATAATTAGAAAAATACTTCTATGATAGGATTGGTTGGGCATCTAATTCTGCTAGTTGGGCATCGATTTGAGTTTGATTATCGTTACCATATGAAATTAATATTCGATCTTGATCTTGAAATACAAAACCTGTTATGTTAGTAATTGGGTTATGATTAACATAAGACTTTAAAGAATAATCTTCATTTGTACAAAATTCTCTCCCATCTGGGAAAATAAAACATTCATCATTAATACCAATTCTCATTGTTTCAAACATATAACCGAGAGTCACTCCTGTGGAATGTCGATGAACTGTTGTGCCATCTTGGGCTTCAAAGTGTATCCAACTACTTTTAATTTGATAAGCGGGGGCTGAAAAATCAAACGTATCACCAAAAATTTTGACTAACATGGAAGAATGCACATGTTCATCTCCAAGTATCCCAGATCCTGGAGGCGCACCTGGAGCACTTGCCCCAAGATTTACAAAATTGTATGCAGATACACCTACAATAGCTCCTATGCCACTTAGAACCGCTATAGCTATCAATGCGTGCTTTCGTTTTTCTTTTGAACGCTGAGTCGCAAAACTATCTCTTTTTTCTTCTCGTTCTATACGTGATTTTTTACCCATGGGTAGTTAATTTACAAAAATTCCCTTAATTAATGAACTGAATCAATAGAAAAACCATAAATAAATATAGAATCGGATCTCAATATGACCTGTATTTTTTGTGATATTATTCAAGGGAAAAAACAAGGCCATTTTATTTATGAAGATGACACTCATGTAGCATTTTTGGATAAATATCCAATCGATCATGGTCATTCTCTTGTTTTGCCACGAGAACATTTTGAAAAAATAACTGATATGACTGCAGATAAAGTAGGAGATCTTTTTTCAAAGGTTCCTAAAATTGCAAAAGCAATTATACAAATTACAAAAGCAGATGCCTTTAGTATGGCACAAAATAATGGAAGAGCTGCCAAACAAATTGTACCACACGTACATGTACATATCATTCCAAGATTCAATGATAAAGGAACCATCTGGACAAAAAGAGAAATTGCAAAAGATGAAGAATTACAGATTCTTTCTGAAAAAATTCGTAAGTGTGTCTAAAACTCAAAATTTTTTTATATTGTATTAGCGATTTCGTTTGTTCAACATAAACAAACTCGTCTTAAAAGCGGTTATGTTTTATTTAAAAATAGAAAATGCCATTAAATATTCTAGTTGCCGAAGATAATGAATTTACTGCAAAACAATACAAAACTGCATTAGAAAAGAAAGGACATAAAGTAACGTTAACTAAAGATGGCGAAGAATGTTTTGATGTATATAATGACGAAGTAAAATATTCAGAATTATTTAAAAAATCTAAGAATTCTCCTTTTGATGTTGTATTGTTAGACCAAAGCATGCCCAGAAAAACTGGAATTGAAACTGCTAAAGATATTTTAGAACTCAAAGGAAATCAAAGAATACTATTTTTGTCAGCATATGCACAGAAAATATTATCTGGTTCTGAAAATGTTAAAGAAGATACTATACAAATTCTACAAAAACCTTTTTCATTAGATTTTTTGGTAAAAAAAATCGAAGGAAGGGTTCTCAACTCCCGTGCAAATAGATCTCTAGTAGACAGGATAAAAGGAGACCAAGAAAACAACTTGATGACTATAACACAGGATAAGGAAGCTATTCGCTAATTACTATTGATTAGGATTATATCTTAAAACTGCTCCAATTTTTCCAATACTAGATAGCATTGCTCCATGTTCTGTTTTTCCAGAAATCACTTCAACTGATGCACCAGTTTTTGTAGCAATTAAAGAAAGATAATCTACAATGTCTTGTTCTATGACCTCTGAATCTGTACTTTTACAATTTGGGCAGGGTGAATTTAAGAACTCGGTTTTTTTTGGGATAACTTGAGGACGCTCAACAAATACTTCTTGAATATTTTTACATCTTTTGCATGTGGCTTCAACTCGATGAAGGTTAGTGTCATCAGATATCAGTAATTTATCTACAACGTTATTTTTCAGATATGATATCACTTCTTTCATCCCGTAAGATCCAAGTCCAGTGTTTGTATTGATATGTTTAAACAAATCTTCCACCATTTTTTTTTCTTCAACCATTCTATAATCGGATAAAATTTCAGCGGATTTTGCAAATGCTTCTCTAATGCCTTCTGAGCCAGAATACGATGCATCTATTGTATCTAAAATCATATTTTGTAATCTATATTCGAGATAATTGTTATTGATAAATTCTTCTTTAGTAGGTCCAGGTCCAGAAATAATTAGCCCTTTAATTGGATAAATATCTATAAAATACTCTTTACTAATAGTAGCTACTCTATTAAAAAAATATGTAAGCTCCATCTCGCGTAGTTTTTGAAATCTTTTTGCAGATTGACCACCTTGCCTATGTTTTCCTGCAACACCTGAACCTGTTTCTTTTAGAACTTCTATCTTATCACCATGTAACAATCCCCAGCCTGCGTCTTTAGAATCAATTGCAAGAAATCCAATTAGATTATCATCCTTTAGCATATCTTTTAGAATATCTACATGAAAATGATCATCGCATCTATACAGAAATGTCTTTAAATCTTTAGGAGGATCAATTTCATAGACTGTTACCACCTCACTCCCAAGTGGTCCTCCACCTTCAGGTGGCAAAGCCCCACAAAACATTACCAAACCTCGATCGGGAGTTTTTTTATACATCTTTAATCTTTGGACTACTTTAGATAAAGAATCTACAACATGAGATCGTGTTAAATCCGATTTAATATTATCAGCGGTTCCTTGCTCCTCTTTTAAAACAGTAATCACTTCATGAAGTTGTTTGCCTTGAGGAACATATAGACTGATTAACTCTGTTCCACGACCAGATTTTTGGGATAATTCCTCCAATGTCTTTCTTATTTTGTAAAGTTTTACTGAATCATGCTTTTGTATCTCTACTTTGCCCATGTTTCAAATTGTTTGTTGATATAAATATTAAGTTTGATTGAATTTTTCAAAAATAAATTCGATTATGCCAATTTGGACCTATTAAATTGAAAGATTTACCGCACTAAACATTACCTAAACAATGACATAGAATCCATGGTAAGCCGCACTATAGGAAAGATGTATCCAATCCCATTAGATGATTATCCAAAACTTTTGAGATACAAAGTTTCTGAAAAGGGTATATTTTATATCGAAGATTTGATCCGAGAAATATACGTAGAAAAAAAAGAATTATCTTTGAATAAATTAACTCAGTTAGGTCTTTTATTAAAAACATACATTTGTCAAACTAAGCGTATTGATGAAGAAGCGTTGTTTCGCGACATTTCAGATAGAGCCAAAAAATATGGTGGAGTGGAAACTGGCTTTATCAAAGAAGTTTTGAATAGCCTAACAATGCGTGATTTTATTGCTTCAAATCCCCATTATGATCCAAGAATCGCTATTAGAATACACCAAAAAGATTAGAAATTAAGGATACTTTATTGTAAATAGTGTGTTCGAAACGAACACAGAACTTGGTATAATTAGAAAACGGAAAACAAAATACATGGAAGAAGAACAGTGGCAAACTAATAATGCACAAAAAAAACTATCATTAAATAATACCGATATTCAGATTAGAAAAGCAGAAGAATATATGAAAAAAATTAATGCCCAACTATCTGATCGGGTATCAAGAATTAATAAAATAAAAAATTCTCATGCAAAATTTGAACACCAAATTGAAAAATTACAATCTGGGAAAAATTTACAATCTAAAAACAATATTATGAATATAATAGATGAAATAATTGATGTGCCAGATGCAATTAAGATAAATTCAGAATTATCTGGGCTTATTGAAAAATATGCTACTGAAAAACTTGATCTAATGAAAAAATTATTTCATAATGAAAAAAAGCAAACAAGGGAACTAAATCAAAAATTAAAGGAAAGTTTATCCAATATTGCAATTTCCGAACTAAAATTAAAACGAGAACGAGATAATTTAGAAATAGAACTACGAGAAAAAACAAAAAGACTAGTTAGGGCTGAAAGACTTTCAGCAATTGGAGAGTTATCTGCTCGCTTAGCACATGATTTGAGAAATCCTTTAACTGTGATTAAGGGAGTAGTTGAAATTACAAAAACAAGAAATAATCTTAACAATGTTGGATTTTCTTCAAAACAAATTGAAATGATGGAACGTGCGATTTCTAGAATGTCCAGCCAAATTGACGATGTTTTAGAATTTGTAAAGATTCAATCTTTACGAACTACTAGAAATTCACTTTTGGAAACAATTGGCTTATCATTAGCGAAAATAAAAAAATCCAACCAAATTAAAATAAATATTCCTAACAAAGATATAGAATTTGTATATGATGCAGATAAAATTGAAGTAGTTTTAGATAACTTACTTACTAATGCAATGCAAGCAATTGATGATAGTGGTGAAATTACAATTAGAGTAAATGATTTTGAAAATGATGTTATTATTGAAGTAGAAGACACCGGTGCTGGGGTTCCTGATGAGATCATATCAAAAGTTTTTGAACCCCTATTTACTACAAAAATTAGAGGTACGGGGCTAGGTTTGGCAAGTTGTAAGAGTATAATTGAACAACATGGTGGAAGTATTACAGTAAAAAATAAACCAAGTATATTCTCAATTAAACTTCCAAAAATGCTTGAAATTTCTACCATCTAATAATTATAAGTCCGCAAATGCTTTTCTAAAAACATCTATTGGTTGATTTCCCCTTATTTTGATAATTTTTTTATCATTAAATACTAAAAAAGATGGAGTTGCATCAATTCCAATATCTTTGCCAAATTTTTCTAATTCAAGTACCTTTTGTCTGTATTTGTGTTCGTTTAAACATGAAGAAAAATCATCAATGGATAGATTGACTGTACTTGCAAATTTGTTTAAGGAATCAAGATTAATCCAACCAGTTCTTTCTCCAGCCCAATTAATATACAATTCATCATGATATTCCCAATATTTTCCTTGATCCCCAGCACAATATGCAGCTTCAGCAGCTAAAATAGAATCAGGACCATTCAGTGGAAAATCTTTGAAAACAAGATTAACTTGTCCCGAGTCAACATATTCATCTAAAATGGTATTCAAACCTGATTCATGAAAGCGATAACAGTATGTACATTGATAGTCCCCCCATTCCAATATCGTTATTGGTGCAGATGGGTTTCCAATCATGGGGGATCCGTTTTTTATGAGATTTTCTCTACTAAAGAGAACTTCGTCATCTTTCATTCCATATAGAAACAATCCAGAAATAACCCCGAAAATTATTAGGGCTGCTATATAGTATCTATGTTTCATTATGCAAGTTAGTTTTTTGATGATGTAAATAATTGATGGTATGTCAAAAATACAAGATCATCCACTAATTGCACCATAATTTAAATACGCCAGCAAGAAGTCAAATAAAAGATGAGTAAGTCAAGGAGCATAACAATTTCGAAGTCCCAAGTTCCACTTTATGCTATAATACTTCTTGCTGGAATTTTTGCCTTTGGATTATTTATTGTAGGTTTTGATCAGGGACATGTCTTCAGTATAGTTTTAGGGGAAGATGCCTATGCAGAGCAATTCATCCATGAACTCACCCATGATATGAGACATGCTGCAGGTTTTCCTTGTCACTAAGGGGAGATAAAATTTGAAGACCAGATTGTTTCTTGCTATAGTTCTACTTGCTGGTTTTTCTGCTGGAATTATCCATGGGTTAACAAACCTTGCATTAGTTGAACCCTATCTTGATGAAGCAATCGGAATTGAAAATCAAAATTTATTTGCATCTGGAAATGCCCAAGATGATCCCTCATTTTGGGTAGAGTATGATTCGTATAGAACCTGGCAAAAAAGTGGACAGATTTTGGCAGGTGGTATATTAGGAATGTCTATTGGCTCATTGTTTGGAATTATTTTTGCATTTGCTAGAAAAGTCTTACCTGAAGGACATGATGCTAAAAAGACGTTGGTTCTTGCTGCAGTTATGTGGTTTTCAATGTTTTTAATTCCTTTTCTAAAATATCCTGCAAATCCTCCTACTGTGGGAGACGCTGAGACAGTAGTCCTTAGAGGAATTTTATATCTCTCGTTTATTGCAATTTCTGGTTTTGGTGCGTTAGGATTTTATCGTTTATCTAAGAAACTCCAAAAAAGAAAAAAAATTATATCTGTTATCGGTTATTCTGTATTCATAAGTATAATGTTTGTAATTATGCCAATAAATCCTGATGAAATAACAGCCCCAATGGATTTGGTAAACAGTTTTAGAACAATGTCTCTTATTGCGGTATCAGTATATTGGCTATCTAATGCTATTATTTTAGGCATTTTATGGCAACGATTCAAGCCCGACCAACCAATTCATACAAAAACTCATTAATTTTATTCTAGTAATCTAGAATGAGAATTGCAGGTTTAAATAACTCCACAATTGATAGGACATACTTGAAACGTAGATTAACATTACCTCAATTAAAAAAATATGATATCACACAAAAAGTAATTGAGGCATTAGCTGATGCAGAATCAAGAGCAATTTTATTTTCAATAATTAAAAAAGGTAGAACTGCTTCTGATATTTGTGATAAATGCAAAATTCCTTTAAGCTCTGTTTACAAAAAATTAACGGATCTGGAAAATCTTACTCTTGTTGAGGTAGAAAAATGGTTGATTTCAGATAAAGGTAGAAAATTTAAGGTGTATCGAAGTAGAATTAGCAAAGCAGATATTAGTATAAAAAAATCAGAGCCTTCCCTTATTTTAGTTCCAAATTAAAGGTACAAAAATTGTCAAAATCAAACATAACTCAACAATTAGATGAATTTGATATTACACAGAAAATTATTGAAACTGTAGCAAACGTCTGTTCTAGAGCAGTTTTATTTTCAATATTAACAGAAGCAAAAGATGCTACACAAATTGCAGATGAGCTAAAGTTGTCAATATCAAATGTATACAAAACACTAGCGCATTTAGAAGAACTTGCATTAGTAAACGTAGACACATTCAAATTTTCTGATGAAGGAAAAAAAATTAAAATGTACAAAAGTCGAATTGCTGGTGTAGAAATTAAGATTAATGGTATTGAACCCATTTTGAATTTATACCCAAATAATGGGCAAGAAAGTTAATTTTTTTCAAATCATACACGATATATTCTAAAAAGATAGAATAAAGAATTAGAATTAGACCGCTGTTTAAATAACTTAGCTAATCCTAATCAAAAATAAGAAATGAGATACAAAAACACTTTTGCAATATTAGGATTAATTTTTGGAATGATGATATTGCCTATTGTGGTATCAGCGCAATCCGATGAAATCCCCATCTGGATTAAAAATAATGCAGGATGGTGGTCAGAGGGTATAATTTCTGATAATGAATTTATTGACGCAATAGAATATTTAATTGAAAAAGGCACAATACAAATTCCAATTTCTCCAAAAGTTATAGATGTCGATAGTATCACAATTGGTTTTATACCGACAGAAAAAGCTGAAGAATTAACTCCCAAAGCAGATGAAATGAAAACATATCTACAGCAAAAATTAGGAACTAATGTAAAGATTGTCGTCCCAAGTAACTATGAAACAATAATTGAAGGACTTCGTTTTGGACATATTGATGCAGCTTTTATGGATACGGGCCCTGCTTGGATTGCCTATAAGCGATCTGGTGCAGAAGTAGTGCTAGCAGAAGTAGTTGAAGGCAAAATAAATTATCAGGCAACAATTTGGGCTAAAGCAAATAACGATTCAATTCATTCATTATCTGATACTATTGGAAAACGAGTAGCATTTACTAGCATTACAGGATCCTCTGGTTTTGTTCTACCAATGGGAACACTCGTAGTAAATGGCGACGTGAAAATTCAAGGAAACGATTTGATTGGTTTAGAAGCTGCTTTATCAGATACTTTCAAGGCACACACATTTGCAGGCGGATATAAAGCAGCACTTGAACTATTGCTAAATGATAATGTCGATGTGGCATTTGGTTCAGATATTGCACCACAAAAATATCTTACAATAGAACAACAAAATCAATTGCGAATTGTTGAACAGATAGGACCTGTACCCTCACATGTGTTTGTTATTAATGCCAAAATGTCAGAATCAACCAAAAAACTTCTAGTTGATGCAATGCTTGGTTTGAATGAAGATAAAAACAATCATATTTTAAAAAATGTTTATGGGGCAGAGGCATTACTTCCTACAACTACTAGCATGCACATAGGGGATTTTGGAAAATATCTTGATTCACTCTTAGGATTAGACCAACAGATACTTGATCAGTATAATTTCAAGAAATAATGTCACATAATATATTATTTGAAAAATTATCTCCTACTCATAATTTTTCTAATCTTTCCATAATTTTAACTAAAAAATTAATTCAAATGAATGATGTTTGGGCATCGTATGATGCTAAAAATTATTCATTAAAAGAAATTACTTTATCGATTGAAAGAGGAACAAATTATGCGATTGTAGGACAATCAGGTTCAGGAAAATCCACTTTACTCAAACTAATCAATGGAATGATGATTCCAAGTAAAGGTCAGATTAAAGTTGATTATCAAACTCCTAACATAAATAACAAGGAATTCAAACGAGCAATGTCAAAAATAGGCTATATACCACAAAGTTTGGGGCTGGTAAAAAATATCACAGTATTAGAAAATGTTTTGATTGGATCTTTACCACGAATTGGAAGATTAGATTCATTTTTAAAAAAATTTCCAGAAAAAGAAATTCGCGAAGCCGAAAAAATTATCAAACTGGTAGGATTGGCAGGAAAATTTGAAAGAAAAGCATACATGTTAAGCGGTGGGGAAAAACGAAGAGTTGCTATTGCAAGAGCATTAATGCAAAAACCAATTCTATTACTGGCAGATGAAATTGTTTCTGAACTTGATCAAGTGACAGCAAGAGAGATAATGGATTTAGTAGCTGACGCACAGAAACGACTGAATCTTACTGCGGTGATGGTACATCATGACATACGTCTTGCATTAGAATACGCAAATCGAGTGGCAGTCATTAAAGAAGGTCAAAAAATTCTCGAGATTGGAATAGAAGGGGATAAAATTATAGATTTCCAATCTGGGAATATGTCTCAGCAAGAAATTATGGAGATTTATAATAGTAATGAACCCTAAAAATAATCTAATTATTGGATTAGTAATTGCTGGAATTATAGTAATGTCATACAACATTGATGCAAATCCAGCTGATTTTGTGGAGGGAATTCCAAATTTAGCAATCGTACTAAAAGAAATGACTGAGGTAGAACCTAGCTTGTTTGGTACTGCATTTTGGTCAATGCTTGAAACAATAGAAATGGCATTTATTGGAACCGTTGTAGGGGTGACTATTGCACTACCATTGAGTATGTTGGCTGCTCGTAATCTTAATAGCAAATTTGTGTATGTTCCATTAAGAGGGATTCTTGCAGCAACACGCACATTTCCATCAATTTTATGGGCAATTTTGTTTGTAATTATGGTTGGTTTAGGAACATTTGCAGGAGTTCTTGCCATCATCATGTATACTGTCGGATTTATTGCCAAATTACAGTACGAATCAATAGAAGCAATAGACTCCGATCCTGTAGAAGCAGTTAGTTCAATCGGGGTTTCAAAGTGGCAGCTAATTCGGCATGTCGTAATACCTGAATCAGCACCGCACTTACTGAGTCAAATTTTGTATATGTTTGATTATAATGTTAGACAAACCAGTATTCTAGGGCTTGTAGGTGCAGGGGGAATTGGATTTTATATTATAAATTACATAAAATTCTTTGAATATGGAAAAGCTGCAGTTTTCATGTTGGTTGTATTAATTACTGTATTAATAATTGATTTTGCAAGTGTAAAAATTCGTGATAAGTATATTGTTAAAGCACAGAAAGGAATGGAAGTAAAAATTTGAGATTCCAAATCCTAAAAAAACACGTAATTATTTTAATTTTATTTACAATTTTAATTCCAATAAATCTTTCAGCATATGCCGAAAAAAATTATAGTATGGAAATAGATGATGATTTTTTTAATATTGAATATAATTTTGATGGGGATGTAATTGCGATGGAAATTGATAAAGAATTAAATTCTTTGCTAATTGGAACAGAAAATGTAAAAGATTCACAATTTGAAATTACATTACCAATCCGTCTTATTAGTGCTGAAAATAATGAATTTGCAATACTTGTAAATGGTGTTGAAGTAGTATACCAAGTAGTAGAGACGAGTGATGTAAATCTTACTTTTTTTGTTCCTACATATACTGAAGAAATAGAAATTATTGGAACGCATGTAATTCCTGAATTTCCATTAGGGGGAGTCCTGACACTAAGTTTTATCATGGTAGTACTAGTATTATCACGAAAATCTAAAAAAATCTTCTTTAGGTAATAATTTTGTCTATTTGATTACTAGATTCTGCATTCTTTATTTCTAATGCTATTCTTCTTCCCATGCTCATTGGAACGTCATATAGTAAAGTAGAGTAGGGGGACCCATCAATGTACATATTGGTACCCGCAACAATTCTAGCAGAGAATTCAAACGCATTGAATTTTGCATCTGCATCATAAACTCCCTCAATACAAAATGGACCATTCATTCCAGGAAAAACCAATCTTTTGGAAGCCTCTACAAATCGCTCCCCCATGGAATAAACTTCATCTAACAGGGATTCACGTAATACCAATGGACTATTTGCTATTACATTAAAGGATGGAACATCATCAATTTCCATTTGTTGTTTTGATGGAATTCTTGCTAACCCCTCAATATCTGATTCATGTCTTTTATCTACTCCAAAAAATTCCAATTCCTCTTTTAATGGGGAATAAAAATATTGCAAATATGCCAAAACTCCTGAATGGTATTCTTGAAGATATAGATCATTATCATCTTTGATTATCCCTTGCGCAATAAGATTATCACGTTTTTTATTATAATCATCTTCACTAGTTGTGAGAAAGTACCCTTTTCCCCCAGCTGCTCCATGTCTTTTAGCAATGGTTAATTTTGTAATTTGTGTAGGATCTGAAATTGATTTAGGTACATTCAGATTTGCCTCATGCATTAATTTTTCTTTTAATTTTCTGTCTGACTCCCATCTTAAAATCGATTTATTACCAAAAACTGGAATTTTAAGTGATTCTATCTGTTGAGAGCTCATTTGTGCAACTAAAGTACCATGAGGAATTAAAATGGCATTATTTTTTTCTAATATGGAATTACATTTTTGTTCAAAAATTTCAAAAAAGGAATCAACTAAAATTAATTCATCTATAAACCTAAACCTTTTGTAAAGTTTTTCGCGTTTTTTTTCACAAATCAAAATTGATTTAAGACCCTCATCCTTTGCTCCTTTTAGAACCTGGAGAGCACAGTGAGATCCCAAAGTAGCGATTGCAGTCAAATTACAATAATTATTATAAAATAACACTTTATGAATCATGGAGAATACAGCGTTTGTTTTAGGAATGCTTTCTATTTTGAACATACTCTATGCTTAAACCAACTATGCCACTAAGTTGCTATGGCAAAGGATTTTTGTCATATTTGCAATGACGGAGGAAAAAAGTGTTTTAAAATAAATGATACCCTAGAATACGCTATGTTAAAAATGGCTCCAAAATGCCCATCTTGCGGCAGATCATTAATTGAATAAATCCAAAACTAGCCAGTCCATTATTACATTCGTTAAATTATAGTTATTATTTGGTACGGGTTTTAGAAACATAGTCAAATATTTCATCAATGAGATCCATAGATATTTCAGATTTTATTTCTTCTGGAATTGATTTTAAAATAAAATCAACTAATGATGTGTTTTCAGGTAAAGATTTCTTTTCAGCATACAAAGAATATGCAGCAATAGCGTTTGAAATTAGTGAAATAGCCTTTTCTTTATTTGATAAAACCATGAAAATTCTTTTTGATTCAGACATAAAAATGATGAAAATTACCTAAGAAATTTTTTTATATTGTATGTAGAACATGAACAGACATGGTTTTTATGCATTGATTAAATAAATCGATTTGTGCACCTTTGCAATAAATGCCATCTGGAATTTCAGAAAAAAAGAACTCTAGAGCAACATATTCAATATATACATAAATCTGATTTTCCATCAGTAAAAAAGGTCTTAATTTTAGGGGGCGGGTTTAGTGGAGTAAATATTTTAAGGGATATTCAAAAAATGTTTCAAGATAAAGTAGATGTGGATATTAGTATAGTAAATCAGGACAATTTTTTTCTTTTTACTCCAATGCTGCCAGAAGTAGCTTCTGGAATGATCCATCCACGAGATATTTCAATTCCAATCAGAACTTTTTGCAAACGTGCTAAATTCTATCAAGCAGTGGTATCATCAATTGACTTGGAACAAAAATTAGTTACAATAAGTAGACTCTTTGATGGAAAGGTACATGCATTAGAATATGATTATCTTGTACTTGCACTGGGAAGTGTAACAAACTTTTTTGGAAATAAAAATATTGAAAAACATTCTTTTACAATAAAAACAATTGAAGATGCTATAGGTATTAGAAATCATTCAATCAACATGCTTGAAAATGCAGGCCAAACTAGTGACTCAGACCTACAACAAAAACTTATGACGTTTACAGTAGTTGGTGGAGGATTTGCAGGAGTTGAAACAATCGGAGAACTTAATCATCTTATCAGAGAATCCGCTTCACGTATGTACCCAAAAATCAATCTAGAAAAAATCAACATGATCTTGGTTTCATCAAAAAATGGAATTTTGCCTGAAGTGAGTGAATCACTTAGTAAAAAAGCAATGAAATATTTAAAAAAACACGGAGTAAATATTTTAACTAATACAAAAGCTATTGATGCTGATGAAGATTATGTATTATTAGATAATAATAAGAAAATCCCATGCACTACTCTCATTTGGACTGGTGGTGTAACAGTTGATCCTGTTATTTCTGAATTAAAATGTGAACATGAAAAATCAGGAAAGGTTAAAGTTGACATATTTTTACGATTAATTGGATATCCAAATGTATTTGCACTTGGAGATTGTGCAGAAATAATTGATATTACAACTGGAAAACCATATCCACCTACAGCGCAACATGCAATTCACCAGAGTCAAACGGTTTCTCATAACATCAAAGTATTGTTAACTGGCAAAGATACAATGAAGAAATTTTCATATCACAGTAAAGGCATGATGGCAACAATTGGAAAAAGAAATGCAATTGTGTCAATATTTGGATATAATTTACAAGGAATCATCCCATGGCTTATTTGGAGAACATATTACGTACTTCAAATGCCATCAATAGGAAAAAAGATTAAGGTTATTTTAGATTGGACTGTCGACTCTTTCTTTAAACGAGATTTAACGTCTTATGGGCAAATAAAAAAGAAAAATTTGACCAAAGTAGATGTTAAAGACAACGCACCATCACTCAAAGAATTATTATTTCCAGATCTATAGTAAAAAATAGGAAAAAAGTTCATCCTAAATCACAATTTTCAACATAATTTTTTAAGAGGTAGGATAAAACAAAATTGAAGTTTATGATAGAGACAGAACTAGGAAATTTACGAAGAACTCATTATTCAAAAGAATTGGATCCCTCAAAAGATGGGTCTGATGTTATTGTTATGGGTTGGGTTTTAAGTGTAAGAGGACATGGTAACATTTCGTTTGTAACCATCCGCGATAAATTAGGCGATATTCAAATTGTCGCAAAGGCAGGGAGTTGCCCCGACGAAATACGTGAAAAACTTGCAAAACTAAAGGAACATTCATCAATTGGTGTATCAGGTACGGTAAAATCTTCTGAAAAGGCACCTAATGGAATAGAAATCATCCCAAAAGAGTTAAGAGTATTTTCCGAGGTAGAAAAAATTCCTCCTTTTGAACCTCAAGCAAAAACTGTAAAAAACATTGATACTAGATTAGAAGTAAGGCCAATTGATCTTCGAAGAAAAGTTTTACAGAACATATTTTTAGCGCGCAGTCTTGTGTTAAGGTCAATACGAGATTATTTTTACGAAGAATCTTTTATTGAAATTAACACACCAAAAATGATTGCGACAGCTACCGAAGGCGGGGCAGCATTATTTCCAATCTTTTATTATAATAAGGAAGCTTTTCTTGCTCAAAGCCCCCAATTATACAAAGAACAGCTCACAATGAGTTTTGAAAAAGTATTTGAAATTGCACCCATATTTCGAGCTGAGCCTTCTCGAACAAACAGACATTTGTCAGAAGCTATTTCGATTGATTTTGAAGAAGCCTTTGTCGATTATGTTGACATAATGAATAGAATAGAAAAAATTATTAAAAAATCTATACAAACTGTAAATGATTATAACAAAGAAAACCCAGATTCTGAATTTATTGTTCCTAACATACCTGAGTCAATTCCAAGATATTCTTATACCGAACTAGTTGAAAAAATGCAAAAAGCTGGGGCAAACACTGAATGGGGAGATGATCTATATCCATCAAATCTGAAAAAAATAGGGTTGGAGGGATTTTATTTTATCAAAGATTGGCCCATAGCCCCTAAACCATTTTACGTTAAGGTTAGCAAAGAAAACCAAAAGATATCAGAATCATTTGACTTAATGTTTGGGGATTTAGAATTATCATCTGGCAGTACAAGAATTGAAAAAAAGGATGAATTAGCTGAGCGTATGAAAAACAAAGGAATGAAAGTTGATGCATTTGAATATCATTTAGGGTCATTTGATTATGGGGTTCCTCCTCATGCAGGATGTGGAATAGGTCTTGAGAGACTAATGATGGCACTTACTGGAACTGAGAATATTCGCGATACAACATTCTATCCAAGAGATGTTGATAGGTTGACACCTTAGGTGCGATAAATGGTTTCTAAAGAAGAGATTGAACATGTTGCAAAAATGATGAGAATTGAAATTGATGATCATTTAGTACACATTGATAGAGTGCAAAAAATGATTGAGTATTTTGACATTCTTGATAAGGCAAATGTAGAATCCCAAGATCTAGTAGTTAAAGAACAAACGATTGATAATCTCAGGCTAGATAAGTACATCCCTTATGACGGAAAACTAATTGAAAATTTGAAGAATTACAAGGGAACCTACGTTAAGGCACCAAAGATGATTTGATTTGAATCTTGGGATATCTGCTTTAAAGTATATTGATGAAATTAAAAATGGTAATCTAACTTCAGAAGAATTTATTTCAAAAACTATCGAAAGAATTCAAAAAGTTGATTCAAAACTTCATGCATATATTTCGATAAATGAGCAGGCGATAGAACAGGCAAGATCAATAGACAAAAAAATCAAAGCTAACGAAAATGTTGGTGCATGTATGGGCATGCCGATTTCCATCAAAGATAACATATGTACTAAAGGGACAAAAACAACCTGCGCCTCAAAGATGCTAGAAGATTTTATTTCTCCCTATGATGCTACAGTAGTCTCAAAATTAAAAGCAGAAGACATGATAATTATGGGAAAAACAAACCTTGACGAATTTGCAATGGGTTTAACAACAGAATTTAGTGCGTATGGTCCTAGTAAAAATCCATGGAATATTGAATATGTACCAGGCGGTTCTTCTGGTGGGAGTGCAGTGGCAGTAAGTGCACTAGAATGCATTGCATCTCTAGGCTCAGATACTGGTGGTTCAGTAAGAAATCCTGCTAGCTTTTGTTCTGCAGTAGGTTTCAAACCTACCTACGGTTTGATTAGCAGATATGGTTTAATTTCTTATTCTAACAGCATTGAGCAAATCGGTCCAATAACAAGAAGCGTAGAAGATACTGCATTTTTGCTTAATATTATTGCAGGAATAGATCCTCATGACAATACAACGATAGATAATAAAAAGGAAAATTATCTAAACAATATCGATTCAGGAGTTGAAGGAAAAAAGATAGGCATAATCAAAGAAATGATGAATGAAGGAGTTGATAAACAGGTTTCTGCTGCAACAAATAAAGCTATTTCAAATTTTGAAGGACTAGGAGCAACGTTTGAAGAAATATCTCTTGATATGGTAGAATATTCAGTTGCAGCATATTATACTATTACCGCAACTGAGGCTGGGAGTAATCTTGCGCGTTATGATAATCTGCGGTATGGTTATGATTTTGATTTAGAAGGTTATGAGTATAAGTCATATCTATCAAAAGCTAGAAAGAATTTTGGTCCAGAAGTTACTCGTAGAATGATCCTTGGTGGATTTGTGCCGTCAGCAGGCCATGCAGGAAGATATTTTCTAAAAGCAATGAAGGTAAAAAGTAAATTAACAACTCAGGTAAATGAAGCTCTAAAAAAAGTCGACATGCTAATATCTCCAACTGTGCCGATTCTACCATTTAAGTTTGGAGAGAAGATAGATGATCCTATTGCTCTTTTTTTAGTAGATATCAATACTGTGACCGCAAATTTAACAGATAAACCTGCGATTTCAATACCTTTTGAAATTTCCGGTGGGTTACCAATTGGAATTCAATTAATAGGAAATTCACTGCAAGATAAAATGCTTTTACAGGCTGCATACGCTCTTCAAAATACAGTCAAACTTCCTGAGGTGCCTATATAATATGACAAAAATAGGATTAGAAATACATTGCCAACTTACAAATTTACAAA
Organism: Nitrososphaerota archaeon; assembly: GCA_032128215.1. Taxonomy (GTDB): domain Archaea; phylum Thermoproteota; class Nitrososphaeria; order Nitrososphaerales; family Nitrosopumilaceae; genus CSP1-1. The sequence continues at coordinate 27,228 of JAQBHA010000032.1, forward strand.
GTAAGTTATTTTGTTCATGTAAAGCAAATTACCGAGAATTTTCTCCAAATACCAACATTTGTCCTATTTGTGTAGGATTACCAGGTTCTCTTCCAATGTTAAATCAAAAAGCCGTTGAAAAAGCCACCATGATTTCAATGGCATTAAATTGTACGACACCAGAAAAAATTGCATTTTTTAGGAAAAATTACTTTTATCCAGATTTACCAAAAAACTTTCAAATTACACAATTTGATGCTTATGGACCAACTAGCATAGGTCATGATGGAAAAATTACAATTGAGGGTAAAGAAATTAGAATTAGACGAATTCAAATTGAAGAGGATCCTGGAAGATTGATCTATGAAGGTTCGTCTGAAAAAACCCAAATTACCTTAGTGGATTACAATAGAGCTGGCACGCCGTTAGTAGAAATTGTCACAGAGCCCGATTTTGATAATCCTAAACAAGTAAGAATATTCTTGAATATTCTAGTAGATTTGCTAGAAAATCTTGGTGTATCAGACCATACACTTGAAGGTGCATTAAGAGCAGACGGAAATGTTTCAGTTGAAGGAGGAAATAAAGTTGAAATCAAAAACGTGACATCTTTTCATGATTTGGAAAAAGCAATCCACTTTGAAATGACTAGACAACAAAGTCTCATAGAACGAAATATTCCAATTATTTTAGAAACAAGACAATGGGATGATAGAAGAAAGATTACAATTTCTGCAAGAAAAAAAGAAGAAGAACAAGATTATAGATATTTTCTTGAAGGAGATATACCATGGGTAAAACTTAACCCGGATCATTTTAAAAAATTGAAAGAAAAAATGCCGGAGAGTATCGCATCAAAAAAGGAACGGTATGTTGAGAAATATGAAATACCAAACCAAGTCTCCGAGGTACTTGCTTCTGACAAATATTATGCAGATTTATTTGAACAATCTCATGATGAAAAAAATGCCAAAGAAATAGCAAATATAATTACAACTGACCTAATGGGGTTTGTCGATACACGAGAAAAACGTGAAACTTCAAAACTTACTCATCAGCACTTGACTGAGTTAGCCAATTCCATTATTAATAATAAAATAACAAGAAATTCAGCAAAAACTGCCCTCCAAGAAATGGTTAAAACTGGAAAATCTATTATTGAAATAATTTCAGAAAAAGATCTAGACAACATTTCTGATGAATCTACAATATCTACCATAATTGATGAGGTATTAATCGAAGAAAATAATGCAATTCAAGAAGTAAAAGAAAAACCAGAGACAGTAAACTTTCTTGTAGGTAAAATAATGAAAAAATCAAAGGGAAAGGCTGATCCTTTGGTTACATTAGATATACTGAAGAAAAAATTAGGCATAACCTAGTATTTGTCAATACCTCAAAAGAATAGAAAACAAAAATTTGTGGCTAATTTTGGGGTAAACTAAACATTTGAATCCAGTCCGATCGCTTTGATCAAACGTAATTAGAATCAAAACAAATACTTTATAATTAAAAATTTGTAGAAACCAGCATTGATTAGAGCAGTAGTGGCAGATGATGATAAGGAAACAGTCAAGCTTTTCAGCGAATTATTACAAAGTAATGGCATTAAGGTAGTAGGAAAGGGATTCAACGGACATGATGCAGTGTTTTTGTATCAGAAATTAAAGCCAGATGTAGTTTATCTTGATGTAACCATGCCTGTTTTTGATGGGATTTATGCCTTGGAGAAAATAAGAGAATTAAATCTAGATGCAGTCATCATTATGTTGGCTGACAACATTACACTAAATAATGAAATGGCGATGAATAGACTAAATCCATCTGCAGTAATTCATGAACCTATAGATATTAACGAAATAATAAAAAAAACTAATGAATTATGTGCACCGACAACAGATTCTGAACAACATATGAGAAAGACTATGGTGACTTTGGCATTAAAAAATACTTTGCTCCAATTAGGTACTCAAGAATTGGATAAAGTGACTGATATATTACATAAAGATTATAATTGTACTTTAGAAGATTGTTATGAGTACCCTCAATATCTTAAACAAGTTCTAAAAGATTTGTTTGGTGAATCGTATCAAGATTATATTTTAAACTCATTAACAGAAAATATGAAGGATATTATGTCGCAAAAACAAATCAAAGAGTTTCTTCAAGAGTTAAGTGTATAACTTTTAAATAGTCTAGATCATAAAAATCTATTTTTTAATTTTTTAAGTTCTTGCGTTACCATAGGTAAGAATGCACCTACATCAGAAACCACCCCCACAGCTTGCCATGTTCCTCTATCCATTAGTTTAGTTACTGTTGGTTGATTGATATCGATTATTATTATTTTAACATCAGCTGGTAACATATTTCCAGTTGCAATGGAATGTAACATTGTAGATGCCATGATAACCATCTTGGCATTTTTTAATACATCTTTATATTTTTTTTGAGCAACAACAACGTCAGTGATCACATCTGGAAGAGGACCATCATCACGTATTGATCCTGCTAACACATATGGAATTTTTTTCCTAACACATTCATACATTATACCTTTTGTTAACTGTCTACTTTTGACCATTTTTTCGATAGAACCTGCTTTGAAAACGGAGTTAATTGTTTGCATATGATTTCTATATCCTCTTACAGCAAGAGTACCATCATTAACATTCATACCAAGAGAAGTCCCTAATGTGGAATATTCTATATCGTGTACTGCTAATGCATTTCCAGCAAGTAACGCATTAATAAAATCAAGTCTAATTAATGTGGCAACAGAGTCTGCAGCACCAGTGTGTACTATTGCTGGCCCCCCAACAAGAACTATTTTCCCACCTAATTTTCTTGTTTTGAAGATATCTTCTGCAACTTTTTTTGCAATATGTTGAGTGGGTCTTTCACTAGAACTACTTCCACCCATAAACTGAAAGACATTCATGCCCTCACGTGGTCTTGTTGGAGGAATAATTTTTACCCCTTCTTCTCCTACAACAATTTTATCGCCTTTTTTAACATCACGAATTGGGACACATTTTGCTTTGTTAGATTTTACTACAATGCATTTATCCATCATCTGGTTATCAACATTAATCCATTTACCTTTAAGAAAAATTAAAGTATGGTTATTTGTAGTGCTGTAGAAATTATCAGGAATGACATTATTTTTAGACGCTGATTTCAAATTAACTTCTTTTTGAATTTTTGCTGTAGCACCTTCTCGGTAAACAAGTTCAAGAATTTTTTCAAGATGTTTTTGGTTTTTTCCAAGAATTCTAAGTTCTGCAGAACTTTCATCTTTTTTCTTTGTTCCAATTTTTATTTTTAATACCTCAAATTCTCCTCCAAGATCCATTACCGCATCAAAGATCTTTGTTAGAATCAAGGAATCTATGAGATGTCCTTTAACTTCAATTTCCCTAGAAAATTTAGCCATTGATCATATCACACCGGCAGAGATACTTTACCTTTGTATTCAGGAATGTTGTCATCTTTGAGCATTTTTTCTATGTTTTCTTTCTGTTCTAAAGAAATCCCTTGAACTATGGCTTTTGAAATCCCATTTTTATCACATAGAGCCAGAATATAACCACTGGTGTCTGTCAAAACGAACCCAAAAGATTCATCAACAAAGGCATAAAGATTTTCTTCCCCTACTGGTTCCCATACATTTGTCTTATTGTCAAGTAAAGCCAATGCCGGCATTGCTTTGTTATCAGCTAATTTGTTAAGATATTCTCTAGCAATCTGAACTCTTTTTTGACCCATTCTAAGTGCAGCAAAGTATTGCATGTAGGATTAAAATATATTAAAGAATTTAAGGAAATCTGAATAATCAATTTGAAAACTAAATCTAATAAAGACAATATGGCTTATTGTAATAAACACGAACGAGAATACCCGATGACCCTGGGTTGTCCTGAATGTAAGAATGAATCAGAATAGAATCGTAGATAAATTAACCATTTTTGAATAAATTAGTTTAATAATTTAAAAAGATATCAAAAATGTACTACTAATGCCTTTAACGAATAATGTAATCATTGAATTAAATAATATCACCATGATGATAAGTGATAAAAATTCATTAAAACCTATAAATGAAGAATTCGTCAAGAGTATTTTTAAAAAAATACTTGAATGCGGAGAAACCTATAATGTTGAAGAAATAGAATCGTGGTTTAAAAATGAGGGTACATGGAAAAACAAGAATACAATTACAAGAATAACAAATATGGCACATTACATTCAAGAAAAATATGAACAAAGTGACAAATTACGAATAGTATCAGATGAAGGTTCATGTAAATGCGATTAACCAGTTTTTGAGCTAAATTTCAAGTTGCGCTAAAAGACGGGTTACAATTTTTCCATTTTCATCTCTTTCTTTTGAAATGTCATCTAATCTTTTTTTATTAATATCACGATCTTTTACATTTGAAAGTAATTGAAAATATTCTTCATCTAATTCATTATTTGCTTGAAGACGTTTGATTATTTCAAACAATATTCCAATAACTTCCTTTTGTGCTTCAATTAATTCATCCTTGCTTCTTTCAGACATTTCTTTTAAAAATTCAATATCAGATACATGCTTTGAATCATTGAAACAAATTTGACATTATTTTTTTTAATTGTTTGTTTTTAATTTCCATATTAGCACTATCTATGAATGATTGAAGTTTTTCTTTAGGAAATCCTTTGTTGAGATATGTTTTTGCTTGAAAAGCCATCTCTAATTTATCTATCTCATGAACAAATACCGATTCTTTATTTTGGTTCATTTGAAATTCATTCCATATTTGCTGATATTCATCAGTTAAAGGAGTAGGAAGTTCTGACAAGATTTTTTTCATAGAATTATTTTCTAGATCGTGTTTTTTTGTTTTTGTAATTTCGTCTGGAGTAAAATCTCCCACAACCGATTCTACAAGGTCGTGAAGTAATGACATTTTAACAATTTTGTTTGTATCCATACCTTGAATTTCAGAAAGAATCATAGCCATTAAAGTCATGGAGTAACTATGATCAGCAACTGATTCTGGATTTTTCAAATCAAGTTTATTTTTCCATCCTTTTCTTTGAACATTTTTTAAATTAATTATAATTTGGAAAAAATCTTCAAGCAAGTTTAGAATTTCCTGGAATCTCCCTCTAATAGACCAGAACCACTATGAATTCTATCTATGTGCTTTGAGAGTTCTTCATTACTATCAAAAATTGATTCGCAGTAAGGACATGTAGCCTTTGACATAAAATAAATATAAAAAACAAGGTATTAAATCTACACCTACATAATTATTTTATGAAGATTTATACCAAAACAGGGGATGATGGAACTACTGGATTGCAAGGAGGAAAACGTGTATCAAAATCCAATCTTCGAATTATAGCGTATGGTGCAGTTGATGAAATAAATGTCACTATTGGAATAATTCTTTCAAATAAAATCGATGATGATATTTCTATGATATTAACAAAAATTCAAAACGATCTTTTTGTGGTTGGTTCTGATTTATCTAACCCAGATCTGTCTAATAAAAAAAATCGAGTTACACAAGAAATGGTTGTAAATCTTGAAAAAAATATAGATGGATTAGAAAAGGAACTACTCCCAATAACCAATTTTATACTTCCAGGCGGAGATAGATTAGCATCGCTATTACATCTTGCAAGAGCAATTACGAGACGAGCAGAAACCAATGTAATCGCTTTAGATAAAAATGAGCAAATTAATGCAGAATGTAAACAGTATCTAAATAGACTTTCTGATTTGCTTTTTGTTATTGCCAGAACTATTAACAAAAGGGCTGGGATAAAGGACGTTATTTGGAAACCGTAGACACACTTTAATTCCGTATTTTGGAGAATTTCGATGTGCCGCGGTAGCTCAGCCCGGGAGAGCACTCGGCTGAAGACCGAGCTGTCGCGCGTTCAAGTCCCGCCCGCGGCACCATTTGTTTTTGATGGTGTATGTAGATGAAAAAACAGGCGTAATTGCTCATGGATTATAAAAGATTGGATTTCTACACAATCTTTAAATCGTTGAGTTCCTATTTTTCATCCGTTCTTTATTGGCACAAAAAAAATCTAAAAGCAACGAAAATACAAAAAAACCTAAAAATATCATTCCAAAATCAATTAAGAAAAATTCCAAAACTAAAACAAAAGGCAAAAAATCAAAGAATAGTGGAATGATGGGAGATGACGTAGGAATTATAGTCATAGATGAAGACATCCACATAGATAAAGATGCAGAATTGGAGGCTAGAAGAGCGTACCTTGAAGAAGCAAGATCTCAAGAGGCATCATCTGATTAAAATAATTTTATTAATGTTCATTTCAAAAGTAAATAAACCAATGTCACGTAATAATTGTATATTATGCGCGCCCTATGTTTGATAACAACTAAACCTAGCACAGTAGATAAGGTTGTCAAAATTCTAAAGAAAAAACGGAAGATAATTCGAGATGTAATGATAGTTACAGGTAGGGCAGATATCAGCATAGTCCTACAAGGCTCTATTGATGAAATAAACAATATGGTAATTGATTTTAAAAAAATCAAAGAAATTGTAACTACTGAGACTCTTATTGAAGTGGAAGTGAATCTTGGATGGTAAAAGCTGTAGTTTTAGTAAAATCACCAAAAAAACTGATAGCTGCTAGATTGAGAAAAATTAAGGCAATTTATGATTCTTTTCCGGTGAGTGGACAATTTGATGCAGTAGCATTAATTGATGTAGAACATTTAGGAGAAATCAAAAATATTACATCTCAAATTCAAACTATAGATGGAGTAGAAAGAACAGAGACCATGGTAGAAGTACAATGAAAAAGGATTTAACTTGGAGGCTCTAGTTTTAACATTAGAGTATAAGAGATTATGAATGTAAAACGTGTTGGAAATGTTATACTTGCAGTAAAGGATCTGGATAAATCTGTAGAATTTTATCACGGATTAATTGGTTTACCAATTAAACAACAGAGGCGGACGTGGGTAGATTTAGGTTCTAGCGGAGCACTAGTTAGTCTCCATCCCGCATCATTGACTGCTCCACATCAGGGAACTTCGGCTGAAAATGGGATAATGTTAGGGTTTTTGGTAGGAGATTTAAAATCGTCACTAGATGAATTAAAATCAAAAGGCGTTAAAATTTACAGAGAACCAGTAGAAAGAGATGCTGGGTTAAATGCAATAATTTTAGATCCTGACGATTATATGGTTTCACTTTTTGAACCATCATTTAAAGATAAAACTCAACAAACTGCAGGATATCAAGGCTTCACTCCGGTTTAGATAATTTTTTTTATTTTAGAAACTAAACTTTCAATATTTTTTGTTTTTACATCTATTGAAACATAATACGTAATATTTTTTCTTTGAAATACAAGAATTGTAACCTTTGGATGAGATAGTAACAAAAAATCAAGCGCACCAACTTTTTGAGCATATAATTTTCGTAATGTCATTAAAGTAGAAATTATAAAGAATTCATTTTTTACTTCTTCAGCTGACCAAAGAGGAATGGTGTTAGGTCTAACCATTCCAGTCAAAGTTCTGCCATATTCATTAATAATTCCAGCGTATCTAATTGATTTTGAAAGTCCAAGAATTTTTTGACATTTTTTTCTATAATTTACAATTGCTTCTTTCCACTTTTGCTGAGGTGTTTTAAGCATATTAAATCTAGAAAAAAGCCTATAATAAAGTTTGATCATAAAACGAATTATACTATGGCAATAATTACAAAATCTGGTGGGATCATAAAAATTCAATTGTTATGAGGTTCTGAAGCAAGAAATTATTTTGAAAGTAAGGAACGTCTTTTTTTAGGAACCACTCTTATAAAATTACAAAAAGATACATCTAACGAATTAAATTTAACAATTCCAGAAAAAAATATGCTAGAATATATTTTTAAAAAATATAAAAAATATCTATAAATTTTTTAAATATGTATTAGGTCTTTTTTATTATTAGATGATTTTTTTTGTAAATCAATATTTTCTTTTTTTAATTTATTGTTTTCACTTTGAAGGCTAACTACTGATTCTAATCTTGAAAACAGTGGATGGCCTGGAGGGCATGCAG
>JAQBHA010000033.1:0-8970 GCA_032128215.1 Nitrososphaerota archaeon
GATCAATTTTACAAAACAAGTAAACAAAAAAGGAAATGATTCTAGTCGAGTAACTCTAAAGTTTTGCCCAGAGCATTACAAAGTATACATTAACGAAGTAATTCCTGCTATGCCACTAAAATTCAAACTATTAACAAAGATTGCACTAAAGCTTGGAGCAATCCAAATTGAACAACTCACCCATATGCAATCTGATTTGTGTTTTTACTGTAAGTTTGGTTCAGGAGGTCATGAGAGAAAAAGTGAACTTCCTCCAGTTGGATAGAATTTTTAAAAAAATAATTTACTAAATTGGGTCAATCAATATTTTTGGTTTGTTGGGAGTATCATGATGGCAGTTTTTTCCACATAATGGACACTTTTTTCTATCTAAAAAAATGCATTGGCAAATATGTGACTCTAGATAACTTTCAGCTGTCTTTGTAAAATCCCCAGTTCCATTACAAAATGGGCATTGGGAACCAAGTAACTCAATTGTCCCATTTCCCTTGCAAACAGGGCATTTTTCTCCGACCACAATAAAAAACAATTTGCATTGAATTAAAATCTATATGTTAATATTTTTTCAAATAAAGCAAGATTAGAGAAATTCAGTTAAGCTTTATACCACCATCAACTCGAATTAGAGGCGTGCCCATCGAGGACATTAGTCAATATATTGAAAAATTAGAAAATGCTGGCGAGTTAAAACGAGTAAAGACTCAAGTAGATACTAATTTGGAGATTGCAGAGATTTTGCGAAGAACCATGTATGCTAATGGGCCCGCATTATTGTTTGAAAATGTAAAAAATTATGATATGCCAGTTTTAGGAAATGCTTTTGGTTCAATTAAAAGACTTGAAATCGGTTTAGAGATTTCTGATTTTACAGAGATTGGTCAGAGAATTGTGGATATGACAAAGATGGAAATTCCATCAGGATTTTTTAACAAGATTAGAAAACTACCAGAACTTTCAAAGATGGGAGATGTATTTCCCAAGCTTGAAAAGAATGGACCTGTAACTGAAGTTGTAAATGATTCGCCCTCATTTGAAAATATTCCAATTCTCAAAACGTGGCCAAAAGACGCTGGCAAGTTTATCACATTGGGTCTGGTTGCAACAAAACATCCAGAGACAGGTGTAAGAAACCTAGGCGTATACAGAATACAGATTTTAGATAAGATTCATGCTTTGATGCACTGGCAAAAACACAAACGTGGTGCGCATCATCATGATATTTCAAAAGAAAAGGGTAAAAAAATTGAAGCTGCAATAATCATAGGAGGAGACCCTGCAACAGTTTTTTCAGCTATAGCTCCTGTCCCAGAGGGATTAGACAAGTACCTTTTTGCAGGAATAACAAGAAAAAAAGGAATTCAGACTGTAAAATGTAAAACTGTGGATCTTGAGGTTCCAGCAAATGCAGAAATTGTCCTAGAAGGATATGTTGATCCTTTTGATGTTAGAGATGAAGGACCATTTGGGGATCATACAGGATACTATACACCAAAGGAACCCTATCCTACATTCACTTTAACTGGAATTATGCAACGAGAAAAACCAATCTATCTTACAACAGTAGTTGGCAAACCAATACTTGAGGATGCATATATTGGAAAAGTAATTGAAAGGTCGTTTTTGCCATTGATTAGAATGTTCCAACCAGAAGTAGTTGATTTTGCAATGCCAGCTGCTGGATGGTTTCAGGGAATGGCAATTATATCAATTAAGAAAATGTATCCAGGACAAGCAAAAAAGGTCATGATGGGACTGTGGGGACTCGGGCAGCTTGCGCTAACAAAAATTTTTGTTGTAGTAGATGAGGATGTCAACGTTCATGACATGAATGATGTAATATGGGCAATAACTACTAGAGCAGATGCTGCTAGGGATACGATAATAATTGATAATACTCCAACAGATACTTTGGATCCTGCCTCCCCTTTAGTAAATTTAGGCTCAAAGCTTGGAATTGATGCCACACAAAAGACAAAAGAAGAGGGATATAAACGCCAAATCCAAGAGCTTGTAAAAACAGATGATTCTACAAAAAATCTTGTTGATTCAAAGTGGTCTAGTTATGGACTTTAATGCATACAAACAGCATCATAAAAGTTGTCTCGTTCTTCTACTTGATAATCAATTTGTTTTATAGCATCAATAATTCTTTGATCAGTTAATTCAGTAGAACGTGAACCAGTACAAGATACAACTTCTTCTCCAATTAGTGTACCACCAAAGTCATCTGCACCGTATTGTAGGGCAAGCTGAGCCATTCCAACTCCATTAGTAAGCCACGAGGATTGTATGTGAGGTATCAGCCCATCCAGTACAAGTCGTGAGATTGCAATCATTTTTAATAATTTCAGACCTCCTGCTCCATAGTTTACAGTATTTTCTTTTTGTAGTAGTGTGTTATTTGGCTCAAAACTCCAGGGAATAAATGCCATAAAACCTGGGGTTTTTTCTTGCAAATTTACAATTTTTTTAAAGTGTTCTGCAATATCACGTATTGATTCGACAGAACCATACATCATTGTGGCTGACGATGGTAATCCTAATTGATGAGCCTCGCTCATAATTCTTATCCATTCATCACTTGAGATTTTTTTTGGACTGATAATTTCTTTTACAGAATCAACAAGAATTTCAGCCCCTGCTCCTGGCACTGACTGCAGACCAGCATCTTTTAATCGTGATAAAATTTCCTTAGTAGATGATTTTTCTATTCGTGCTATCATATCTATTTCAGAAGTTGATAGTCCATGTACTCCAATTTCTGGAAATTTTGATCTAATCATTCTAAATGCATCTTCATAATATTCTACACCGAGGTTTGGGTTATGTCCACCCTGAATGAGTACTTGACGAATCTTGTACAAATCCCACGCAGTTTTTACTCGAGCCTCTATATTCTCAAGGGAAAGAGTGTAAGATTCATCGTCACCTGGCGACCTATAAAATGCACAAAACTTGCAATCAGTAATACAGACATTAGTATAGTTTAAAATAATATTATTAACAAATGAGGCCTTCTTTCCAAACTTTTGTCTAGTTATGTAACCTGCTGTCATGCCCATTAGATGAATGTCATCAGATTCTAACAGTCTGATACAGTCTTCAAATCCAGGTCTTATTCCATTAAGGGAATTTTCAAGTATGTCACCTATGTCACTAGAGTGAATCTGTTCTGTTATTTGGCTCATTTGACTTCGTTTTTGTGCTTTCTGATTGGTATTTAATTCTTAAGTGGACAAAAATTCTATTTGAGCTTAATTGATTTGATTTTGTTTTAAACAAAAGTCACGTTATTTTTAAGTAAGGCACAAAGAGAGATTTATCATGGTTTCAGGACATGAAATAAGGTTAAACCGTATTCTAAGGAAGGGGAAAATGCTTTGTATTCCAATGGATCATGGAATTTCAAATGGTCCCATTGAAGGCCTTGAAGACCCACATTCTGTCATTTACAAATGCGAGCATCATGGATTAACTAGTGTAATTATCAATAAAGGAATTCTAAAAACACTTCCAAAACCAACTAGTGTTGGAATATTAGTACATTTTTCTGGAAGTACAATTCTTTCTTCTTCACCAAACAGAAAAATGTTGATAGGCTCCGTAGAAGAAGCCTTACGACTTGGTGCAGATGGTGTTTCTCTTCACATTAACATAGGTGGCAAAGAAGAGCCAGAGATGTTAGAACAGTTAGGACAAATTTCAGAACAATGTCACAAATGGAACATGCCACTTTTAGCAATGATGTATCCACGAGGAGAAAAGATCAAAGACCCTCATGATCCTGAAATTGTTGCACATGTTGCACGTATTGGAGCAGATTGTGGGGCAGACATTGTCAAAACGCTATACACTGGAGATGTTGATTCTTTTTCCAAGGTTGTAAAAGGTACTCCTGTGCCAATTGTTATCGCAGGAGGGCCCAAGGCAAAAACTGACTTGGATATACTTCAAATGACTGAAGATGCTATGAGGGCAGGAGCTAAAGGTGTAACATATGGAAGAAACATCTTTGGACATAAAGAGCCAGAAAAAATGGTACAGGCCCTAGCAGCAATTATCTTCAGAAAAGAAACAGCACAGGAAGCTATAAAGAAACTTGACAAAAAATAAAGAATTAATTATTTTGCCAAAGGTAGCAAAGCCTCAGATTGGTAAATTCTTAGCACAGTTAGAAAAGGAGGGAATCAATATGATATACTTGGATCCAAAAAGTATTTCCAAAATTAAAACAAAACTTGTAACGGTGTATCCATCAACTAGCGCAAAGTATGTAATTTTAGATAAGGAATCATCTTTAATACCAAAAGGAAAGAAGATAGGTAGAAAATTCAAAGTTTTATCAAACAATGATATTGAAAAAATCCTAGTTTCTGCAAAAAAGGGTTTAGATTTTGTTATAGTTGAGGTAAAGGATTGGAAGATTATTCCACTTGAAAATATTATAGCCAAATTACATAAAATTCATACCAAAATTTTTGCAATTGCTAAAAACCCAGAAGAAGTTCGAAAGATGTTTTCCATTCTTGAGGTGGGAGTGGATGGAGTAATTTTTAGTGCATCTTCAATTAGTGAGGTAGGAGAGGCACTTGTTTATCTTGGAAGTAGAAGTTTTGATCTAAAACCTGCAAAAATTATTGAGATTAAAGAGGTAGGAGATGGGGAAAGGGTTTGTGTGGATACTGTATCAATGTTACACAAAGGAGAAGGCATGTTAATTGGGAATAGATCAAACTTTATGTTTTTAGTTCATAATGAATCGGTTGGATCATCATTTACCTCGCCACGCCCATTTAGAGTAAATGCAGGGGCAGTTCACTGTTATACACTTTCACCCGATGGAACAACAAATTATCTTTCAGAAATTGAGACAGGTTCTGAAGTTTTAGTACTTGATTCAAAAGGAAGAGCAAGAAGAGTAACTGTTGGTCGCTCAAAAATTGAAAAAAGACCCATGCTAATGATAAAGGCACGATCAGGTGGAGAAGTTGGCGGAATTATTGCACAAGATGCAGAGACAATTCGTTTTGTAAAGCCTAATGGGCATTTAGTATCCGTTACACATCTCAAAAAAGGAGATTCGGTTTTAGTTCACTCTAAAGCTGCGTCAGGAAGACATTTTGGAATGGAAGTTTCTGATGAATACATCTTAGAAAAATAAAAATGACTTACAAGACATGTGTAACGATTGCAGAAAAGACTCCCAAAAAACTTGATTTAGTTCTTAAAAAGGCACTTAAAAAATCAGATTATGTAGAATTAAGATTTGATTTTTTAAAACCTACTCAGATTCCTGATGCACTAGAATTAGTTAAAGAAAAGATGAAAAGTTGTGTATGTACATTAAGACCATCTTCAGAAGGAGGAAAATTTCATCGAACTGAAGAAGAAAGAATTTCAATACTGAAGTTAATAGCAGAATATCATCCATTTCTCTTAGATGTAGAGTTTAATACTTTAAGAAAAAACAAAATGCTTCTTAATTATATTAAAAAGACAAAGACGGATGTTTTGGTTTCATGGCATGATTTTAAAAAAACTCCCAATTTATCTGCCTTGAAAAAAAGATTCAAACAGATGAGAAAATTCTCAAAAAATATCAAAATCGTGACTAGCGCAAAAACTCAAAACGATTCCTCAAATGTACTTTCTCTATACAGCAATTCTGCCAAAACAAATCTAATTGCGTTTGCAATGGGAGATTATGGAAAAACCTCACGAATTCTTTGTCTTTATCTTGGTTCGCCTTTCACTTATGTATCACTTGACAAACCTATTGCACCAGGACAATTCAGCTTGGATCAGATAAAAAAAATTGTTGAAGGAAGAAAAAAATAACAAAATTTTGTCAATATTCTCATTTTGATTAATTTAGAATTTAAAAGAAAATCGTTTTGCTGTTTGAATCTAGGTGATGCTCTATCGGGTATGATGATAATTTGCATTCATCAAATACTTTATTTGTTATATGAATTTGATAGAGTGTTTGTTTCAAAGAACAAACTAATTGATTTTAATTAATAGTGTATACTATCTCTGTAGAATAAAATGAACGGGATTAGCATACTAATCGTATTGGTCATGGTTTCGGGAATAGTTCTAAGTCAAGAAGTGTTTGCAGAGGATGAACTTCCAACAAAAGATGAAAAACAATTTGCTTCTGGGCTATATTTGGTAGGATTTGTTGGGATATATGGCGGAGTGATTTATCTGCATAAATCAATTGAGATTAAAGAACGCCTAAATCAAATTTAGAATACCAATAAACTACTTTTAGTAACTAAAAATAAAGTGGCAAATAATATTAATCTCAGTTTTTAGTTAATTTTTAGCCTTAACTCGTAGCGAGTAGAGTAAAAAGAAGGTTTTGGATTTTGCAGTCATTTTAGGCTTATATCATTCATCAAATTGAAAAAACCAGATGACAAAAACATATGCGGTAATTGGAGATCCTATTGATCAGTCCTTATCTCCTAACATTCACAATGCTGCCTTCAAAAAACTAGGGCTTGATTGCACCTACATTGGATATAAAGTTCCAAAGGGAGAACTAGCAGCTGGAGTAGAATCATTAAAAAAAATTAAGATTAGTGGATTTAACGTTACAATTCCTCACAAACTCACTATGATGAAATTTCTTGATTCAGTTGATGAAAACTGCAGTATCATTGGTGCTACAAATACAGTTTCAAATGATGATGGAAAGCTTCGTGGATATAATACAGATATGGAAGGATTTCTAGAGCCAATTAAAAAAAGAAATATTCCCATTAAAGACTCAAAGGTATTACTTATGGGAGCAGGAGGTGCTGCACGAGCTATTACTGCAGGTTTTGCAAAAGAAAAGGCCAGAACAATAACAATTGCAAATAGAACATTACAAAATGCAAACACACTTGTCCAATTTGCACATAAGTTAGGCATTGATGCTAATGCATTAACCTTAGATCAAATTGGGGAAACTGCAGCAGATTACAGATTTATTGTAAATGCTACATCCATTGGCATGAAAAATGAGCCAAGTCCAATTTCAACAAAAACTATTAATGAAAAATCAGTGGTGTATGACATAATATCTAAACCAATTAACACAGATTTAATTCAGCAGTCCAAAAAAAATGGGGCAACAGTAATTTATGGATATGAAATGTTACTGGGTCAAGCTGCTTTAGCCTTTAAAATATGGCACGGAATTGAAGCACCTTATGACATAATGAAAAAATCAATTTTGGGGATGTTCTGATGGCACAAGTTCAAGCAACATTACATGGGGCAATTTCAATAGTTAATGCAATAGCAACAGGGAAGGGTGCAACACTTGGGGTATCATTAAAAACAAGTGCAAGGCTTGAGACATCCCAAGGAAATGGTATATTTATTGAATCAAGAAATAAGGCAATTAGTTCACGTTTAATTAATAAGGTAATTCAAAAAGTTATCCCAAAAAATGATCTTGAAAATACAAAGATTCGGATTTCATTGCAATCAGAAATACCAACTGGGTATGGATTGAAAAGTTCAAGTGCAATCTCATCAGCAGTGGCATTAGCATGCGCAAAATTATTTAGGCCAAAATGGAATGACACACAAATTTTACTTGCTGGAGTAGATGCCTCCATTGAAAGTAGAGTTAGCATTACCGGGGCATATGACGATGCTTGTGGTTGCTATTATGGAGGATTTGCAGTAACAGAGAATTATAAAAGAAAGATTGTAAAATTAGAAAAAGGTCCAAGTAATTTAGTGGCTGTGATATTCATTCCAAGAGCAAGAAAACGTGGAAATGTAAAAAATCTAAAAAATCTTAGTCCGATTTTTGAAAAAGCGTGGAATCTTGCTAGAAATGGGGATTATTGGAATGCTATGGTACTAAATGGAATGGCAACGTCTACTATCCTTAACTCGGATCCTAAACTTATTTCTGATTTAATTGAAAATGGTGCGCTTGGGGCCTCAGTATCAGGTAATGGTCCAGCAATTGCAGCCATTTCAAAAAAAGAAAATATAGCAAGTATAAAGAAAATTTTTTCTAATCTTGCAGGAACGACATTAATTTCTGAGATCAATAACAAAAAGGCGGAAGTCGATGAGCTGTAGGATAGAAAAAACAAAACTCAGTGGGAAAATCGTTTGCCCCCCAAACAAAAGCTATACACATAGAGCAATTATGTTAGCATCCCTAACAGAAGGAAAAAGCATTATCAAAAATGTTCTTCGTGCTAGTGATACTAATGCAACAATTGATGCATGTAAAAAATTTGGTGCACAAATTAAAGAAACTGGAGAGGATCTAATTATAGAAGGAATAAAGGAATTCAAAAACCAAAATATTATAATTGATGCAAAAAATTCCGGAACGACGATCAGAATTGCAGCGGCTATTGCATCTTTGTTTGAAGGAAAAACTGTTCTCTCAGGAGATGATAGTCTGAGAAAAAGACCCATGCAACCATTACTTGATGCATTAGAATCCATTGGTGCAAAGTGTTCCTCAACTGACGGAAAACCTCCAATTACAGTCTCTGGCATTGTAAATGGAAGAGAAGTTACCATTCCAGGAAATATTTCAAGTCAATTTGTGACAGCACTTATGATGATTGCACCAAGGATGGAAAAAGGGCTCGTATTAAATATTAAAGAAGATTTGGTATCAAAACCATATCTTGATGCAACTATCACTATAATGGAAAAATTCAGTGCAAAAGTAGATGCTATAGTACCATACAAAAAATATCAAATAGTGTCACAAGATTACAAACCAACCAAAGTGACAATTCCTACTGATTTTTCAAGTCTGGCGCTTTTACTTTCTGCAGCTGTCTTACTTGGAGGCAAAGTAACATGTGAAATTATGAAAGGGGATTTACCTCAGGGTGATGAAAAAATAATTGATATTTTAGAAGATTTGGGAGTAGTTGTTACTGTGAGTAAAAATTCCATTACTGTAAAATCTCCAGAGCTACTAAAAGG
>JAQBHA010000034.1:0-12825 GCA_032128215.1 Nitrososphaerota archaeon
CCTGCGTCTTCTAGTTTTTTAGTAGTAACAGGACCGACGCCTTCAAGGCTGTCTAATCGTAAATCTTCAACCATACAGTCCCATATTATACTGGGATTATCAACGTGTCTAATTCAACAGGTAGCCATTATAGCTAACACCAAATTAACTAAATTGAAAAAAATGCGATCAAAATAAAGTCAGTTTTAAACTACAATTATGCTATAATCTTCTAATACACTTTGAAAAAAATTACCTTTGCTTTGCTCCAACGCCATCTTTTATATTTACAGTGATTACTTTTCCCTCAGATTTTCCTTGAGTGTCTGCCTTTGGTGGCATAACTTTTTCTTCAGTAACTTCAACTGGTTCATCTGGCACTTGAGAATCTGTTTTTAATTCAACTAGTTCATTTTGTAATTTACTCATTTCCGTTTTTAATGCATCAATCTCTGCTTTTGCAGCATCCATATTTTTTTCTGAAACAGCATTTGCAATAAATTCTTGCGACTCTTCTAATGTTGGAACAAGTGTAACTTCTTCGGGAGTAGTTTGAGTGCTTTGTATTTCTGAAGAATCAATTAAAACTTCATCAGGTAATGATGCAATTCCTATAATAACAGATAGGACTAAAACAGATACAGTTAACCCAATTGCTGGGCGTTTCTTCATAGTAAAATAATATATTTATATTACATACGAATTTGTTTAGTTTTTTTGAACAAACTAGTCATAGAATCAGTATTTTTCAAATCAATAAAATTTTTGCTATAATTTAAAACTAAATAATATGTACTAAAATTCTAATTAAAAGAGTTTATCGTCTCTTTCGTCTCTGGCCTGGCTTGTTTTGTCCTGGGAATCTGTTTAAAACAAGTCTTTTTCTAAAGTTACTTTTGTTCCTTAGACTAGAGTTTGTGCCAACTTTTTTTCGTCCTTCTACCTTTGGTGTCTGACCTCTTACCTTTCCTGCCTTTGTAAGCGAACCGTGGGTTGCCATGATTAATCACTGTATAAAATTGAATTTATGCTTTTGTATTACTCTACCAGTACTTTACCTTAATTTTTTCAATAACGCGCTCATGCTCGCCACCTCTTTTTCTAGCATATCTTTCCATTGCACCTAGTGGTACACCGCCAAGTGACCTTGCTATGAGATTAAACATGCCCTTCATTGCCGAGCCGTTTCTTGCAGTCTTTACCATGAACTTTTGAATTCCATACTTGAAGTTGTGTTGCCAAGTTTTGTACATGACACCTAACTGAGCAGGATTCATTTCATTTCCAATATTAAAAAATTCAGATTTTTCAAGCAATCCAATTGGAACAAATGTAAGTGGAGTTGCAGTAAACATTGCGTCTGGCTGTTCACGTTCTAGTTCACTAATTAGTCGTATAGTCTCCCAAGAGTCTTCTGGTGTTTCGTCATTATCTAGACCCATGATTAGTGTAAATGCAGGAACCCAATAGTTTTCGTTTAAGGATTTTACTGACTCTTTTACTAGCCAATGCCATTCCTCTGGCTTGTATGGAGCAAGTTTTCTATCTGCATACTTTTCAATCAGTCTGCGGCTACCTGTCTCCAAGCCACATTGAACCCCAATAAAGTTTCCAGGCCCTGCTCTCATTATTTTAGATAGTTGAGGAAGAAGTTTTTCATCAGCAATTGCTCCTGCAAGTGTGCCATGTGTTGGATTGGTATGCTCTACACCTGTAGACATTACTGCAGTGAATAGCTCAACTAGTGCCTCACGGTTTGGTTCCATTTGTTTTGTAGTTCGAGGATCCATTCCATAAACAAAAATATCATCACTGTGTATCCATGCAGATCTTTCCTTGCCTTTTTTCAGGTTTACCTCTATTTCCCTTTTGACCTTCTCAGGAGAATAGTATCGCAATGAACGTAGTGTAACATCACAAAACTTGCATCCACGTCCACATCCACGCATTACCTCAACCATTCCGTGCATGCTTGGCTCGACAATGTCTGGAATATCTTCAAGGTCTGGTCTGTCCCAGAAATTAACAAATCTTCCATGAATTATTTTATCATCGCGCTTGAACTCTTTGATGTTTACCTTAAAGTCACTTCTTTTTCTAAAGGGATCCATGTTTTCAAACTCTCCATTAATTAAATAATTAAAAAATCGTCCAGCATGACCATCAATTTCTGGTGCAATGCCACCAAGTTCCCCTTCTAAAACTGCATACAATCCATACTCTTCAATTTTTGCAGGATCATAGTTGTATTGCCATGTTCCTGAAGCTCCTGCAATCACCTTTGCATTGCTATGATTTTTTTTCTTTGCAGCAATAATTCTTCGGTGAAGATCTCTACAATAGTATTCATCATATGACATTTGCTTGCGTCCATAAGTAAATGTCATAGTAACTGGCCCCATACCAAGTGGGTCCATCTCATATGTTCCAACTACTTGAGTTTCAGGACCAATAAATTTTTCAATGTGATCAGGATGAGCGACAACTACCTCATTTCGTTTATACCCATCACGCAGCAGACCAGCTTCTACTTTTCTTAATCCATATGGAGCATAGTTTGCAATGCCATTAGTGTGAGGGATAGTATTACAGATAAAGTCAAATAAAATCTTCGGCGTAACTTGTTGCCCTAAAATTTTATACCAAAAATCACTTTTTGGTCTTTCAGGATCAAGTGCAGGTGCACAACCAAAAAATGTTGCAAGTGATATTCCACGATATGGTGACATTAGTGTACGATCTGCCGTTAATACAATTTTTGGATTGCCCATCTTTTACCCTAGATGGGGTTACTTTTCTAATTGATTTTAAACCTTCGGGGTAGATTTACTCTAAAAATGATTCAAGACGGCATTTAGTAGGCCTCTAAGATACCTGCCTTGTTTCTGTGTGTGTGACCAAATTCACTTTTTGAGAGTAAGGTTTTTCCATCAAAGATTGTTCCATCCTTACACACTAGAAGGTCATTTACACAGCAACTTCCACAGATTCCTACTCCGCACTTCATCATTCGTTCAAGGCTTGCCTCGACAAACATATCTTTGCTAGTTGCTATCAAAACAACCTTTGACATCATCAATTCTGGCCCACAGGTATACACTGCATCAAATTTTGTGCTCTGACAGAGTTTATCCATAATATCAGTAACTAGTCCTTTTTGTCCATAGGTACCGTCTTCTGTTGCTACTATTACCTGGTGGGGATTTTTATCCAGTAATCTATTTGCATAATCTTCAAAAAATACCTCACTTTTTGTTTTTGCACCCATGATTATAGTTACATCATTGGTTTGTGGAAAAAAGGTCAATAATCGCATCAGCGGAACAAGACCCGTTCCACCACCAATTAGCAATAGCTTGCCTTTTTTTATTGTAAAAGAGTTTCCGTATGGACCACGTACACCAATTAATTCTCCAGATTTAAGATTGTATAATGCAGTAGAAGATTGACCATATTTTCGTATGGTAAATGCAGCCTTGCCATTTTCTGGTGAAATCATAACACTCATTGGAATCTCATTTACCCCTGGAACCCAGACCATAGCAAATTGACCGGGCAAAACATTACACAAAACCTCATCAGAAAAAGTTAGTGTCCTAACTGTAGGAGTTTCATCGGTAACTTTTTCAATTTTACAAATTGTGTGATGATTAGAATTTCTTTGCACGACCAACCATTTCCTCTATTTTGGAAAATCCTTTTTTTTCCATGTATTGAAGTATTCCTTTATTAATATCATCAAAAACTGAAATCCAATTGTCACCAACTGCACTACCAATTTGAACTGCAGATGCTCCTGCTAAAATAAATTCCACTGCATCATCCCAGGTAGAAATTCCACCACAACCAATTATTGGGATATCATATTGTGATGAGATTTCATATACGCATCTCACAGCAACTGGTTTTATTGGAGTTCCAGATAATCCACCTATTTTATTACTAAGTATTGGTCGCTCTGTTTCTACATCTATTGCCATTGCACGCAATGTGTTAATTGCAGTAATTGCATCAATTCCTGCCTTACATGCAGCATCAACTGTATCTAGATAGTTAGTTGTGCCAAGTCCAACCTTTGCAATGATAGGAACATCTGTTTTTGATTTTACTGTTTTTACAATTTTTTTAACAAGGTCAGGATCATCTCCAACTTCAAGCCCAACCTTAGCTACATGTGGGCATGACAGGTTTAGCTCAAATGCTAGAACAGAAATGTTTTCAAATTGTTTTATCATAAATTCAAAGTCTTTTGGTATAGAACCAACAAGTGATACAATGATTGGCACGTCCTTGTTAGATGAAATCATTTTTGCAAAGTTTGGTGCACCAGGGTTTGATAGACCTACTGCATTAATCCATCCGCCACCTTTGACACCAAATATTGTTGGGTTTGGATATCCATCCCATGGTTCTTTACTAAGTGACTTGGTCACAACAGCTCCTGCTCCTGCCTGATAAATTCGATTAAAAACATCAAGTGAGATTCCCAAAATTCCAGAAGCTAAAATTGTTGGTCTTACCAGTTTTATAGAGCCAATAGATGTCAAAAGGCTTGGATTCACTTTGTTTCCTAGTAAACCGTTCTCATATAACAGTTAATTTCTATCTGGTACATTTTTTAATAGCTCTTAGAGGATAATTTAATTATGTATTCTGTTATTCTAACGGAATTAGGTATAGCTGTATTTGAAAATCAAAGATGTCTAAAGACATTTCCTTTTTTAGAACCAGTTGAAGATTATATTTTTGTCAAAAAAGGAGAATCACGACTAAGTGAGTTGGCAAATTTCCTTTCAAATATAGAAAAAGGAATAGAGGTAAATGATCATGCACTACTTGCAATACTTAAGAAAAAATCAATTAACGTTCAGATTATGAGTGATGAAGACAGTGCAAAAATCCAATCAACTAAACCAAAAATACTAGAAGATGCAGGATTTGCAGAAGATGAAGATGACGCAATGGCAAAACTTCGAGAGTTTGCAATTTCACTATCATCATCTAAAGTGTCAACTGTTTCCCAAAGTCCAGATTTACATATCATCCAGGCAATTAATTCACTAGATGAGACAGATAAAATAATCAATGCTATGAGCTCTCGAATACGAGAATGGTATGGTTTGCATTTTCCAGAACTTGATAATATTATTGATAGTATAAACGGCTATTCACAAATTGTATTAGCAGGAAAGCGAAGTAATTTATCAAAAACTATCTATGAAGATGCCGGATTTCCAGAATCCAAAGTTGAGATGCTCACACTAGTCACAGATAAAAGTCGTGGCGGAGATATTTCAGATGCAAACCTAGCAATTGTTCAGACTCTGGCAAAACAAATCCTTGAGCTATTTGATCTAAGAAAGAATATAGAAGCACATGTTGAAGGAGAAATGAAAAAGATAGCTCCAAATCTTTCTGCAGTACTAGGTACTGCAGTTGGTGCAAGAATTCTTGCCCATGCTGGAAGTCTCAAAAATCTTGCAGTAATGCCTGCAAGTACAATTCAGGTTTTAGGAGCAGAAAAAGCATTGTTTCGTTCCATTAAGACAGGATCAGCTCCTCCAAAACACGGACTATTATTCCAACATGCACTAGTACATGCAGCACCACGTTGGCAGCGAGGAAAAATTGCAAGAGCTGTTGCAGGAAAGGCAGCCATTGCGTCTCGCGTAGACTTTCATGGTGGAGGTCTTAATCAGATGTTATTAGATAAATTAAATATCAGAGTAGTCGAGATTGAAAAAAAATACGCAGACGCTCCACCTCCACGGGAGATACAGCCAGAACCACCTAGAGAAAGATTTAGATCAAAATTCAATAAACCCAAGGGTAAAAAGCGAAAGAAGTTTGGAAGAAGATAAGAATTTTTTTTGGGTTAAAGTAGATGGGCAACAAAAACTAGCAACTGAAAATCTAGTTATTGGAAATCAGGTTTACCAAGAAAAACTTGTTACAAAAAAAGGCATAGAATACAGGTTATGGGATCCATTTAGGAGCAAGCTTGCAGCAGCTATAATGAATGGATTAGAAATTTTTCCTTTTGAAGAAAAATCAAAGATCCTTTACCTTGGAGTCTCCACCGGAACAACTGTCAGCCACATATCTGATATTGTAGGACCACGAGGAATAATTTTCGGAGTGGAGCATGCAAGCCGAGTTGCTAGAGACTTTTTAGATAGAGTGGCAAGTCACAGAAAAAATATCGTACCAATATTGCAAGATGCAAGACAGCCACAACAGTATTTTTCTGTGTACAGTAAGGTCGATATTGTTTATGTAGACATTGCACAACCCGATCAAACAGATATAGCAATTAAAAATTGTAAAATGTTTCTAAAAGATGGCGGACATATATTTTTAGTAATAAAAACTAGAAGTATTGATGTATCAAAGGCGCCTAAAAAAATAATTGAAAATGAGATAAACAAACTACGAGAAAGTTTTGAGATTATTCAAGAAATTGATCTATTTCCATATGATAAAGATCATGCAATGGTTATTGCAAAGTATTTAGAAAAAAACAGATCACTTTAGCATTGCCTTGTATGGCTTCCAACTTTTACGAACAAAACTAGGTACTTCCTTACCATCAGAGACATAATTGGCTACAAAATCAATTGTCTTTGAATCAGATGGATACCCACTACCCAAATCATGGTGTATTTTGCGTAGTTTTGCAAGTGCTCTATCACGATTTACTTTTGCAAGTATTGATGCTGCAGAAACTATAACAAACCTACTATCTGCATGATGATATGATCTAATTTTACCACTTTTTGCCATTTTATTAATTTCGTTTCCGTATCGTTTAGGATTAACATCACAAGAATCAACGTATGAAATATTTGGTTTGAGTTTTGAGATTACTTTAGCCATATATTTTGCCTCTAAGAAATTAAGCTGATGTTTTTTAACACTGTTATCTATGGCTCTTGGAGAAATTCTTGCAATGTAATAATTATCAGCGTATTTGATAATTTTTTCATATAGTCGTTCTCTAGCTGCAGGAGTTAGTTTCTTTGAATCACGAATACCCATTGATGAGAGCTTTTTAATTTTAGACCTATTAAGTGACACGCCAGCAATTACAAGAGGACCCAAAAGAGAACCTCGTCCTGCATCGTCTACTCCACAAATGAGCACTGGTGTATGTAAAAATCTGAAGGTATTAAACCATTTTAGTAATGTCTTCTTTGTAGCGCAATAATTCCAGCTAACAAAATTAAAGCAAAACCAACAACACCTACTCCTAATGATATAACCAAAATTGGAAATGCAATAAAAAACAATATCTTTCCAACCTTTTTTGGTTTTTTAATAAGAAATGAAATCACAATTACAAAAATACACAAAACGCCAGTAGTAATTCCTGCGGCAGTAAATAAATTTGAAAATCCAGAAAGGTCTCGTCCTGTGTATGACTCTAAAGAAAATAGTATTCTATCAAGGCTATAGACTGCAGCTAATGAAGGAATTAAGGCAGCTAGTCCTCCAAGTATAGCAACAAGTTGGTATGAATTTATACTAAAATGAAAACGAAATGGAAATGAACGTGAGCTAAATCTTGATGAAAATATTTCGCCATCAAAGTATTTTTGTTGAGGAATTCCACAAAATGAACAATAGTTAAAAGTCGGTAATATGGTGTTTCCACATTTTGGACAATTAAAAGAGGTTGATTTTTCTAAATCATTTGTTGGTTGTTCATTTTTTTCAAAATTAGCATCAAAAAGTGATTCAACATATTCTATATCTGAATTGTATAGTGTCTTTTGTCCAAAAATAGAATTTTTTATGTGAGTTAATCTGTTCACATCTCCAAATCCACTTTTTATCAGCAACTCTACTTTGTCAAGGAATAATTTAATCTTCTTTCACCTATGAAATGTCTAGTTTTAACTTTCCATATTAAAGAATTTATCATAATTTATCTTGCCATAACTTACACATAATTTTTGCACGGTCCCATATTATCTCATGTCATGATATGTTGATAGCAAGTCTTAATTGATTGGTAAGCACATTTTCATCCTAAGAATATGACTAAGGTTGCCCCCCTTCCCCCTGCACCGGTTTTAATGACTTGTTTTGGCCACTGTGGGATAGGATTAGGAGCAGAAACTTATCGTAGATTATTGCTTGATGTTGGGGCAAATCCATTAAAACCAACCATTAAAAGCTCAAAAGAAGAATCTAGAGTTTTAAAACGATATGGAAGCACCATACTCCGATTTGCTCCTTCCTATGTAGGAGGTGAGATTCCACTTGTACCAAGAGCCTTACTAGTTGATTTAGATCCAAGGGCTGCAAATCTAATACTTCAATCATATCCAGATCTTTTTGCATTACGTGAAAAACATGTGATACATGGAGCTGGTGGTGCTGCAAGGAATTGGGCTGAAGGAAGAACAAGATTCACTCAAGAGATGAAATCAAAAGAGGAAATACAAAAACATCTAACTGCACTCTCACCAGAACCAGTGCGAGGATTTACAGTTCCTTTTGCGATGGGTGGTGGTACTGGCAGCTCATTTGCAAGCTCATTTATTGAATTTGTAAAAAAAGATTCCAAAGAGCATGCCACAGTAGCTACTTTTGGATTGCTTCCAGAATTTGGATGGGATCCAGTAATTTTTGAAGCAGCTGCAATAAACATTGTCATGAATCTTGAATATCAAATAAAATATAGTGATTGTTCCATTTTATTTTCAAACAAAACTCTAAGACAACTTGCACATCAACATCAAAAAAAGTTACAAAAAATTCAATCCATAATAGATGATCTACCAAAAGAACACGAAGTAGGATGGAAGGATTACAAGGGAATGAATTTGATTGCAGCAAATGCAATTTCGATGTTTATTTCTTCATTTGCAAGAGAGACAGAATGGGACATGTCAAATTATAGAACTTGGTTAACAACAAAGCGACCAAAGTTTGCAATTCCATGGGCAATTCCGGTAGTAGCAGAAGAAAGTCAATGGAATAAAGAATTGCTAGGTGGAAGTTCAAACACAATGGATGACGTAATTACTAGAATAGGAAAAAAAGAGGATGCACTTCTTTTTGATATTGATGAAAATGACATTAGAAACAGCGGTGGCAACAAGGATTCTTGCTGTGTTTTAGTAAAAATAAAGGGAGAGTTTGATATCAAAGAACGTGAGACTATTAAACGAATTATCAAAGATAAATTCAATATCGAAGAATCCAGAATGATTTTTATAAAAATTCCAATTATGGATGGAGAACAAGCAAACATCACCACCTTACTCAATACTAAAGCCATAGGACCAAAAATTCTGGAAATTGCAACAGAGGCAGAAGAAGCATGGGATGACTATAAAGAAGAATATGGAAGATGGGGTCTATCAACAGAAGAATTCAAACAAGGATTGATGGATGTAGTCCACCAATTTAGCTAAAGGGCTAAACATTATGGCCGATTTTAATTTTCTTGAGAAAACTGCGATGAGAATAAAAGAAAATAGAACAAAATTAGCTCAGCTAGAGGAATCTCTTGCACGTGTTAACACAGAAATTCATGAGGTTCCTCTAAAACGCAACACCGAATCAACATTTGCAAAATTTATTGGAGTTGGATACGATGATAGAATAGATGATCTTAAAAAATCAAAAGATGATCTTGAAAATCAAATAAAAAATTTGGAAGAGGCAGTAACCTCAGACATGTCATCATTTATTTCTGAAATTACTTCACCAGATCTTGTGATCCCACTAGAACCAAATCCTAGCCTCAAAGACGGTAAAATAATTTACAAGTATCGTGAGGGTGCAAAATTTAATAATATTTTTGCAGTATTAAGCGAATTACTTGGCCTAAGTGCTCCACTTGTTGTAAAAGATGTAATGCTATCCTCAACTGAGATAACAATTGCATCACGGGAAGAGTTTGAAGCAAAACAAAAGTTTATCAGCTCCATGAATGAAATACAAAAAACCCTACTGATTAAAAAAAGTCATAAACCATAATAAGCTAATACAAAGTAATCAAAAATGTTACTTTGATTAAATTCGAAAAAAATTTATAAAATAAAAAAAATAAACTTGCTCTGAAAAAATTAACTTAATTTTTAATTTGCTCTATGATTTTGAAAACATTCTCTGCAATAAACTGGTCTGTCCTCTTTTGGCTTGAATGGGATCTCACACTCGTTTCCACAATCACCGCAAGTTGCTTTGAACATTTCTCTACGTCTGTCATCCCCTGAGCCTCGATTAAACCTAGAACCTCTATCATTTCTGCCAAATCTAGAACCACTACGTTCTTGGGGTTTATGATTTTGAAAACATTCTCTGCAATAAACTGGTCTGTCGTCTTTTGGCTTGAATGGTATCTCACACTCGTTTCCACAATCACCGCATGTTGCTTTGAACATTTCACGCTCCTCTCTATCAAATGGCATATCTTACTAAAAAAATGAAAAATTACGCTTTAATTAAACATTTGTAAAGTTGTTTGTCCTAAACCCATCTAGATAAGAATTCTAATGAAATTTTAGTTACCAAATAACCATTATAGGTGAAATAATTTTAGAATTCTGATTGCAAACTAATGTAAATGAAATTATTGAAATCACTGAGGGTGCAACTAAGATTCTTGTTCCACGTGGTTCAATAGAGGGAAAAGTTCCACCTAGGGATCCTGCTTTTTTCAATCCTATGGCAAAATTAAATAGGGATTTTTCAATAATCGCTTATTCTGCATTTTGGAAAAATTTTCAAGGTCCAAAAATTTTTCTTGACGGTTTATCTGGACTTGGATCTAGAGGACTAAGAGTTGCTAGCGAAATAAAAAAAACAGATAAAGTGATTTGTAATGACGTCAATCAAAACGCTATAAGATTATGTGAAAAATCAGCAGCCATCAATAACTTACAAAATTTGCAAACTTCAGAAAACGAGGTTTGTAAATTCTTTAATGCATATTCTACAAAAAATGAAAGAGGTTCCATAGTAGATCTTGATCCATTTGGCTCACCTACAAAATATCTGGATTGTGCAATTAGAGCTACAATGCATGGAGGATTACTTTCATCAACTGCAACTGATCTACAAGTTCTTCATGGATTATTCAATATGGCGTGTAAACGAAGATATTCTGGAGTGCCAGTAAAAACAAAATATTCAAATGAAATTGCATTAAGGCTAATTTTAGGATGTATTTGTCTAGTAGCATATAGGTTAGATATTCAAATTATCCCACTTTTTGTAGATAATGCTATGCATTATTACAGAACATATGTTAAGATACTGAACCGACCTGCGCAAGAAGATAACATAGGTTACATATTACATTGTAAATTTTGTGGGCATAGAAGTGTTGAAAAGACACAAAGTTTTTCGTGTGAATTATGTAATTCTAAAATTGAAATAGCCGGGCCTTTATGGATTGGAAAACTTTTTGATAAAGAATTTGTAAAAAGCATGCTAGAAGAAATTCCAAATTATACGGTTAGCAAGTGTTGTGAAAAGACATTACAAAAATGTTTGATAGAATCAGATATGCCTGGTACCTATTTTACCTTAGATGAAATTGCGTCAAAAATGAAGATTGCCCCAATGGGACTAGAAAAGATAATAAAAAGATTAGAGATGGCTGGTTTTCTAGCTAGTCAAACATCGCTTAATCCAACGGGTTTTAGAACAAATTGTAAAATTAATCAACTTTGTGAATTATTTGTAAATTAGCCATAGTATCCAAGACAAACACAGTATAATTCACTACTGGGTTTCCTGCTTGCCAGAGGTTTTGTCATCTTTACCTTTGTGAATTTTTTCTTAACATATTGATAAAATTCTTGGGTATATTCACCATCAAAAACCTTGAAAAGTGCATTACCTTTTTTTGCTAAAACCTGTTCTAAAATTTTTACAGCTGCATAATTCAATGAAATTTGTTTTGCATGATCAACTGACCAATTTCCTGTAACCTGTGGGGAAAGATCACAAATAACTGCGTTAATTTTTCCACCAAAATATGATTTTACCTCACTAACAATGTCATCATTTTCAATGTCGCCTCTAATAAGATGAGCACGAGGAATGTCTTCAACAAACGAAATGTCAACTCCCATGACCTTTCCTTTGTTTCCTGCTAGCTTTGTTGCAACTTGCGTCCATCCACCTGGAGCACACCCTAAATCGAGAACAGAAAAACCACTGCCAATAAGTCTATAGGATTTGTTAATCTGCTTTAGTTTATACGAAGATCTACTTCTATAGCCTTCATCATGTGCAAGTTTTCTATAATGATCTTTTCGTGCATCAATTAGTTTCATATCTACTTTTTTGATTTAGTAATTTCTACAAGAACCCAGTCTTCAATTAACTGACAGGTCAGTGGACTTATCTCCCCTTCCAAAGAACATTTTCGTTCAACAGGACATGTCAGACATGGTGCATTTTCAATAGATTCTGTACTAACAGGTGTTCGTTTAATTATTAATTTATAGGTCCATCTACCTTTTTCGAGAATTTTGTCTCGTGAAATAATTCCTAATCTTTCTAATTTAAGAGCTAGTCTAGAACCGTCTCTACTTGTAAGTTTTAATTTCTTCCATAATTCACTTTGTAACATTCCACCTGTTTCATATTTGGCAACAATATCACAGACCTTATTTGTTAGTTTTTCCATATCCATTTTTTCTATTTGAAAGTTTTGAATTTCTTCGTCAGTGAGTTGCTCTTCTAATTCTTCTTCGTAGGTTTTATTTTCCTCTTTCTCAAGATCCTCTTTTATTTTCATTTCTTCTTTTTTTGATAGAGATTTTGTTTTCTTTTCTTTTTTCTTAGCTGGAGATGATGTACTCTTTTCTTCGCTAG
>JAQBHA010000035.1:0-8537 GCA_032128215.1 Nitrososphaerota archaeon
GTCCTACTTGTGAAAAAAATGATAAATTAGAAGAAAATGTAATAATTGAAAAAATTTCAAATGGCAAAACTTTTCTCTGCACTCGCTGTGAAGCTTTAATCGTAGTCACTCATCTAAATCTAAAACGTGTTGATTTAGCAACCAAAAAAGAGGATAATCTCATGTTAAAAGAGCCTCATTACATTAGAAAAGTTAGTTACTAAACCAAAACAGACTCTATCTGAAGGTTAATAATATATCAAAATCAAGAATAAACAATTGGTTTGCACGCCAACAAACCTAGAAGGGCATTATCAAGCGGTAATCCCTCTAGAAAGTTTCATTCTGAGACCTCATAAATTACAAAAATATATTTAATTGATTTTACCCAAACTAGTTGTTAATTGGCTAGATTGAGAAATATTTTGAATACTCACGTGCTATTTTCAGATTAGAGCAGTGAAGCTCGTCATTCAGATCTGAATCCTATAGCTCTTTGATGCCAATTGACTACAATTTCATAGTAAATTTTTAATAATACGCTATTTTTTTATTTTTTTAAATAAACAAATTTGTTCTAGCTCTAAACATTTTACACAAGTACTATTTTTATTCAAAGCTTCGAAGCCCATAATATGGCTTCACGAAGAAAAGGTTCAAGAAGATCTACACGTAGAACTTCAAGAAAATCTAGAAGCAGACCTTCAAGAAGATCTGCAAAAAGAAGTTCAGGCGGTAAAGGTGCCAGACGAGCACAAGTAGTCGCAAACAAACGAAAAAGCGAACTAAAAAGAGCTCAAAACAAAGTCCAAAGTGCAAAGAGAGCACTACGAATTGCAGAAAGATCAGCTGGTAAGAGAAGATCTGCATTTAGGCAAGCTTTATCACGTGCAAAAAGAGCACGATAAAACCCATCCTCCTTTTTTATTTTTTTTAAAAAAAATCCCCAATCTCGTTTCTTAGCTATTTATACAAAAGGAAATTTCTTATAATTTCTACCATATGCTTTTTAATAATTAATTAGAAACTAAACTATGGATATTCGTTCCAGAACTATCACGTTCACTGTAAATCGTAAAACCGGGGAGACCTTTGATGCAATTTTAAATATTCCCCCAAAAATGATGCCAGATGCGATAAAATCTAATGATGGATGGTGGTCATTTACTACTCTTCGTGGTCCAGCTAAACTGAAATTTAATGAAAATAAACAACTGGGCTTGTTAGACTATCAATTTGTAGATGATGAAGCCAAGTGGAATGTTCCAATGAGGGTGATTTCTAACGGAAATGATTCCCAAGTAATTAGTACTATCGTTAAACCTAATGAAATTAGTAATAAATTATTTGATGAACGCATGGATGAACTAGAAAAAATTATGGAATCTATGAAACAAATCATAGAAGAACCTTAAGAAATCATTTTTTAAACTAATAATATCATAGCTGGCCTACTTTGAAAAAAATTAATTTACTTGAAGTTTTTTTATGGACTTTTCGTCGAAATGAAAAAGATGTTGTAAATCTATATGATTCTCTTTCAGATTTAATGAAGATAACAACTGGGGGCGATATGTTAAATTTTGGCTATTGGGATAAAGCCACTAGTATCCCTCTTGAAGCTCAAAAAAACATGTGTACAATATTTGGAAAGATGGCTAAATTAGCCTCTAATCAACATATTATTGATGTAGGAAGTGGTATGAGTTCTCCTGCAATCCAGTGGTATTCTGATTATCATCCAGCTGAACTAACATGTGTGAATATTAACTTTAAACAATTACAAAACTCAATAAAAAATATCAATAAATCAATTGACATAAAAAATAACAACGCTAACCATTTCAACTTTTTAAATTCCACAGCCACCCAGCTACCTTTTGAAAAAGAGTCTGTTGATAGAGTAGTGGCGTTAGAATCTGCCCAACATTTTAAACCAATACAAAATTTTATCTCAGAATCGTATCGAATATTAAAAAAAAATGGTTTGTTAGCTATGGCAATCCCAGTAATGATAGAGAAACACATCTCACCAATGATGAAATTGGGATTACTTTCAATGACGTGGTCTTCTGAGCATTATACTATTGATTTTATAAAATCTCTCTTAAAAAAAGAGGGATTCAAAGAAATTGATTCAAAAAAAATTGGTTCAAATGTTTATGAACCCTTAGCAAAATATTACTCTGAAAATAGAGACTCTATCAAATCTAAAATATCTAGTCAGTATCCATCTTACGTTGAAACAATTCTCTTTAAATCTCTTAACAAAATGAATGAAGTATCTCAAAAGAAAATCATAGATTATGTTCTTATAGCATGCCAAAAATAAATAAAACTCCAGAACAGTTTTTAATACCTTGAAATAAAAAAACCCATGAAGCGAATAGATGCAATGGTACCAAATCTAAAAAGAAAAGCAGTTTGTGAAGCAATGATTAAGGCAGGTGCTGGAGGAGTTACTATTTCAGAAACACGTGGAAAAGGTGCAGGAGAAAGACCTACTTTTACTGGATCTAAAGGTACCGCAAGATATGTAGCTGAATATAGTAGAACCGATACCATTACAACAATTGTTGATGATTCTAAGGTTGATCCAATCATCAAAGCGATAATGAATACAGTTCATACGGGGTCAAAAGGCGATGGAAAGATCTTTGTTTCCCAAATTGAGGAATCGTATGATATAACTACAGGAAAAAAGGGTGGAGCATGATGACTGGCTGGCAAAAC
Source organism: Nitrososphaerota archaeon (assembly GCA_032128215.1). Taxonomy (GTDB): domain Archaea; phylum Thermoproteota; class Nitrososphaeria; order Nitrososphaerales; family Nitrosopumilaceae; genus CSP1-1. The sequence continues at coordinate 2,713 of JAQBHA010000035.1, forward strand.
AAACCATTTGTATTTGATGCAAAATCTGGTGAAACTATAGCTTTTTGCATGTGTGGTAATTCAAAAAATGGTCCTTACTGTGATGGTTCACATAAAGGAACTGGAATCTCACCTAAAGTGATAACTTATGATAAAGATACTTCAGTTCATGCATGTGGTTGTCAACAATCAAAGAACAGACCAATGTGTGATGGCACTCATAAAACAATCACCGAATAAACTCTTCTAGAACTAATGTAGATTTATCCGTAAATTATACAGTATTCACAATCGCAACTTGGCTCTTGTTTGGTTTTTGCAAGACATTTCTTATGTTGGCCTGCCTGACATTGAACACAAATTTTTTCTAAATTATCAACTTTAGAATACTTTTTTGATTGATCAAAACCAAAACCACCATCTTCAGGTCCAACCATGCCCTAAATACAATGCACTGTTATTTTAGCTAAACTATCAGGATTTTCAATCTAAGTTTTTTTTGAATTCTCTTCATCGGATTTTTTATCTTTTTCTTTACCCCTATCCCACATTCGCATGGTTCCCCTTAGCATAAAAAAACCAACTGCAATAGATATGATTCCTCCGGCAATAAACACAAACAGATTTCCAATTTTTTTAATCAAAGCCATACCATCGATTAAATCAACTTTGAGTTAAGTTTACACCTTTGATTCTTGGAAAATAATTTTATCTTCATTTGCGTACATTAAATTACCCTGCCCTTTTTTTCGCAATTGTGATAAATAAGAAAAACGTTGCCATTTGGATTGCAATATTAGGTGGAGGGATTGGATTTTTCCTGTTTTATGGATATGCAGCTGAACTAATGCGTTAAATTTTCACTTATTGTATCTGTTTATTCAAAATGAAAAGCTATTATTTTTTAATTAAAAAACCCAATTTATGCCTAGAGTAATGACACAATCACAAAAGTCCCTTGCAAATGTCTGTCTTTTTTGCGGAGAAGGTTTGAAATCCCCATCCATGTGTACATATTGTGGATTCAAATTTTGTGATGAACACAAATCGACTAATGGTCATCAATGCATTAAAACAAGATATTCTGAATATATTAGAAAAAGTATTGGAGCCCAACCAAACGTTTCCAAAGGTAAATTCATTATTTCATGTGAGATGTGTGGTTTTAATACAAAAAAAGGGGTTCCAATTGAATACGCCGGTGAAGAATTGATTCAACATACTCAACTAGTTGGTTGTTCTGAGAAGGTTTTTCTTGATGAGGTAATTGATCTTGATGACAATGGTTCAATCGAATCTGTTTCTAGTAATGACAATCGTAGCGAATCTAATCTACCACCTAGAATATTTCCTAACGAAAACAATTCCCAATCAAATCATACATCTGTTATTGATGAAATAATCAAACTATCTGCTCTTAAAGAAAAAGGAATGATCTCAGAACAGGAATTTTTGTATATTAAAAATGAACTTATCAAAAAAATAAAATAAATTAATTCTTGTTTTTACTAAATTAGAATTTATTAGATTCAATTATCGACTGTATGCATAAAATTACAAACACAAAGATAACTTTTCCAATATGTGATATACATTAGGTATCCTCACATTGATATGCTGGGTGACATTCCCACATTTTGGATGTGAGGGTACCTTGTTCATATTCTAGAATTATTCTCCACGTGCACTGCGTTCTTGCTCTAATGTTTTCTTTGTTGACTCTAGCTCTTGTTGGGTTCTACGCAATTCTGATTTTATTGAAGCCATCAATGAACTAGCTGCCTCGATTATACTTTTTGGAGAATCTCTATTACCTGCAGTATACATTTGTGATTCAGTAAATCTTAATTCCTTTTTTGCAGCTTCTACTTTATCTTTAATCTCTTCATATTCAATCTCAAGTTTTGCAATACCACCTAACTTTGATTTACCTTCTTCAATCTTAGCCTGAATTTCAGTAAATTCTGTTTTATATTTTTCCATTTCAGCTTTAAATGAATCAAGTTCTGATTTTGCCTTTTCAAATTTCTCAAAATCTGATTTGATAACATCATGCTGTTTTTTTATTGCATCTAATTGTGTTTTAGCAGAGGATATTTTTGATGATATTTCGTCGTATTCTGTTTTGATTAAATCTACTTCTGTTGTTTTCTCTTTAACTTCGCGCTTTGCTGACATTACTTTAGCTATGACCGAGTCATATTCTTCTTTTACAGTTGTTAATTTATTAAAAATAGAGTCAAAAGATTCCACTTTATCTTTAATCTCTTTTTTTAGATATTCAAGCTCAGTCTCAATTTGTTCTTTTTCAATCTCTCCTGGTTTTTTGATTGACGGAGTATCTGTGATTGGTTCTTCTTCTTTTTTAAAACGATTAAAGAGTCCCAAACTAATCACTTGAACTTTTTGATTTCGGTAAGATGAACATTTCGTTTAATTTCCACTTTGTTTTTTTATAAATCGCAAGTAAAATCCTGTCCCTCCAATGATAAAACCCAACACAAAGGCCATGATGCCAAGATTTGATTCCATTGGATAAATTGTTGGTGCAATAATTAACAATAGAGCACCAAATATTACCAGAAAAAAACCCCCTCCTTTTTTTACTCTATTATGTTCAGCATGAACCAAAACTAATCATTCTTTAAAGATAACTGATTAAGGTCTGTGATACCTTTTTTCTACCAATATCTACAATAAAAGGTCCAATTTTTGGGCCTCTATTTGTTGAAAGTATAATTTGATAAAGAATTTTAAAAAAATCCTTTGGTAGAACATTATTTTTCTTTGCAATTTGATAAATTGCATTTTGTAGATCCTCTGGTTCATTATCTGCCCCAAGCAATTCTGCAAGCTCTCCTAAGGCCTTTTTTGTTACATCGTCAATTTGAACATCAACTTTTTCTTGCAGATCAAAATCATCAGCAAAATTCCCAGCCATTGTTATCAAATCTTCAATTTGTGGTTCAGGATTTTTAAGAACACCATAGTCAATGAGTTTTTTCATTACAAGTTCAGTTCTTTTTTCTTTGAATATTCTTGATAGCTCTATGAGTAACCTATAGCTAACGTAGGGAGTCAAAGTTTTTGGCATATTTAACAAGTTTACGTATTCATAAAGTCCTTTCATCTTTGTTTCTTTTGCAGGATTGTCAATCTTGATTTTTCCAAAGAAAATATTTTCAAGCTCATTATATTCATCCATGAGAGATGGTATATCATCAAATCCTAACTCCCGTGCCCCAGAAATTCTTTTGTAGAGTAAAAGAAGAATACTTTTTGGACTCCCATACTTTAACCATGTCTGTGAAGTAACTACATTTCCTAATGATTTAGAAATTTTTTTACCGCCTTTGTCTAAAAACATTTCATACTTTACATGATGCGGATGAGGAAAATTTAGAATTTCATCTGCAACCCAGTCATTTACCTTAACTGAATCCATTATATCTTTGCCATATGCCTCAAAGCGAATATCAAATGCCTGCCATCTTGCTGCAAACTCTACCTTCCATGCAAGCTTGCCAAGATCCTTTGTAATGTCAGCTTCTGCTTCATGTCCACACCCCTTGATATTATGAGATCCAATTGTTGCGTCTTTACATCGATATTTTACTTTCTTTTCATCAGAAATATACTCAAATGATTCAGTTGTGTAAAGCTTTTCACAATTTGTACATACAGGAAAATATGGAAGATACTGCTGAAATTTTTCTTGGCCAGTAAGTTCTGATATTTTTTCACCAATTTTTTTGCTGTTTTCTAGAATTGTGTGAATCTGATCTTTTAGCAATCCTTTCTCATAGGTGTCTTTTGCTCGCCTAAAATCATATTTTATTCCAAGTTTGTCAAGACCATCAAGCAAAAGGCTACTCATATGCATTCCATACGAATCATGACAATCAAATGGGTCTGGAATATGTGACACACTTTTTCCTAAATGTTCTTTTAACGAATCTGGAAACCCCTCTGGGATTTTTCGAAGACCATCTAGATCATCTGAGTATGCGATTAGCTCTGATTTGTATCCAAAATTTTCAAGTGCCAGTTTTACTCCATATGCCCTAGCTACATCACCTAAACTTCCAATATGTGGAACCCCTGATGCACCTAGTCCACTCTCTACTCGTAACAGATCAGTGTTTCGTCCAAGGGTTTTTTCTCTTTCAAGCAACTCATGGGCTAGTTTGTCAATCCAAGTTCCTTTACCAATAATACTTTGTTCAGACATTTTTCCTCACTATGTCAACTCTTTGGCCATATATGGGCCTAAAAGGGAATATCCTAATTTTTTATAGTATTCTCTAGTTCCCACTCCACTAATTACTAGTAATTTTTTTGAATCGAATTTCTCTTTAGCTATTTTTTCAGCTTCATTCATTAAACTTTTACCTAAACCCGAGTGCTGTATATCATTTTTATTTTTCTCACCAATTTTTAATGACTTGCCATAGACATGCAATTCCCTTACTATGCAAGTTTCCTGTGAAATTTCTTTTCGGTGTGCCATTTTACTAGGATGTCTTAGCCTCAAAAATCCATAGATAGTATCATTGGGATCTACATATGACAAAAAGACCTCTATCCCATCTGAAGAAGAATAATCTTCACGAATTAAACTCAACTGGGAAGAAAAATCATAACTCTTTGATAATCCTGCCTCCCTACATCTAATACATCTACATGAAAGATTTTGCGCCTTTAGATTTTTCTGAACAATTTGACGTAAATTGCCAAGTTTTGGACCTGCAATTATTTCGCTTGATGAAATCTCTCTTTGCACTCTCATAATTCTAACCCATGAAGGAATATCTTTTTTAATTTCAGTCAAAACCCTTATCATTTCTTGATCCGAATATGGTTTGTATGAGCCCTCTTTGAATTCTTGATACAATGGAGTTCCTTCCAAAACTAGAGACGGATAAATTTTTAACATATCTGGTTTAAAGCGTTGATCTTCAAAAAGCATTTTAAAATCAGCAATATCTTCTTCTGGAGTCATAGTGGGTAATCCTGGCATCATGTGTGCCACGATTTTGTACCCTGCATCCTTGGCTATCTGAAATGATTCAACAACATCAGAAAAACTATGTCCCCTGTTTACAATGTTATAAACTCGTTCATGTAAGCTCTGAACTCCTATCTCAACTCTTGTGACGCCGTAGTGTAACATCAAATCGACATGTTCTTGTTTACAGTAATCAGGTTTAGTTTCAATAGTAAATCCAACATTTCTAATATCTGCATGTTCATTGTTTAATTTGGCATCTTCTAGTGTAGAAGAATCAGAACCATTTAATGCATCATAACAAGATTTTATAAAATTTTCCTGATAATCTTTTGGCATAAAAAGAAAAGTTCCCCCTACAATTACTAGTTCAAGTTTTGATAGGTCATGACCATAAACAAACAATTTTTTTAGCTTTGCTTCAATTTGCTTTTTTGCGTCATATTGATTCTCTATGGCGTTAATTGTTGATGGTTCTTTTCCAGTATAGCTATTTGGGGTGTTGATATCTATGCCTCCTGGACAATATGTGCATCGTCCATGAGGACAGGCAAACGGTTTTGGCATGAGGGCAACTACCGCAACTCCTGAAGCTGTTTTTACTGGTTTTCTAAGTAACATTTTTTGTAATTTAAAATAATCCGAACTACTAGCTGCAGATAAGATTTCATAATTTCTTGGTATTCTTCCAAGTGAGTATTTTACACATATTTTTTTGATTTCTTTTTTAACCTCATTTTTGGTAGGTGCAATAACTCCAAGAAGGTTTTGTGAGATTTCAAAACATGCCTTTGAAAATACTAATTCTGATTTTTGCATTATTATTATGATTAATTTC
>JAQBHA010000036.1:0-57962 GCA_032128215.1 Nitrososphaerota archaeon
AGAGAATTTTCTAGTAGAGCTATCACTTTCACCATCATATGTAGATGAACATAATTCTAAACATTCAGTTGGATATGTGAATTTAGTAAGCATTAATGGTTTGGCCATCAAAGCTCCTCAAGATATTGCAGTAGGATTAGAATCAGATGATCCTTCAATAGTTTCTGTACCGACATCAGTTACAATTCCAAAAGATCATAACTTTGCAATTTTTGATTTACAGACTGGAGATAAAAATGGAGAAACTACTATTTCTACATTATTTAATGATAAAATAGATTTTAAAAAATTTAAGGTTGGTGGCGCTGATGATTCAATGCCAGATGGCATTAGTCTTAAAATAAATTTTCCAACTAATAACATGCATGTAAACTCTGAGATGCCGTTCTCAGTGTACTTGCAAACATCTGATGGCGAAATTATTAGAGCCCCCTACGATATTGAAATTGATCTAAATTATGAAAAATCACTTCTTCATATTAGTACAGAGAAGATGATAATAAAAAAGGGAACATATTATGCCTGGGGAATAATAAATACATCTGAGGAAGTTGGCAATGGATTTCTTAGAGCATCTTTTAATCGATTGGGGATAGATACGTCTGAAAATATTAAAATTACTTCTTCATTACCTGTTGCACTTAAAATAACTGTTTTTCCTAAAAAAATATCTGCTGATGTTAACAGAAACATTGATGTTTTTGTGAGTTTGGTTGATTCAGATGGGCTTCCCGCTGTAACTCCGGTGGATGTTACACTAGAGTTATTCTCAGACGAGGAGGTTGTTGGAAGAAAATTCGATGATAGGATGAAGAATACAGATGTCGTAATAAAAACAGGTGAATTTGGTCATTACTTTAGAGAAAAAGTGAATCTTGCAGGTTTTGAAGGACATGAAATAATGATAGGGGTTAGTGCTAAAGATTTAGGAATCGCAACTGATCAATTTGAAGCTGTACAACAATTAAACATCAATAATCCCTTGGCTGAAAATCGCACTCTGAGTCTTTTTGTGCTCCCACAAATCCCAAGTAAAACAACTTCAATTTTGGTTTATCAAATTATGGCAAAATCATCGGGACACACCTGTACAGAAGGGGTAGATGCGAATGGAGTAATTATCCCATGTTTAGAAGAAGTAACCAATACAGAATCAAAAAACAAAAAAGATAGACACCCAATTGAAGCACTTGGGGAGGGGGAATTATATCCAGTACAAGCCAATGAAAATTTTGCGTCTGATGGCTTAATAGATAAAATAAATATTATCTCAGGGGATAGCTCTATAATTAATGTAGAAAAATCTGGTAGTATTGAAAGCTCATATTCGTATGGAACAGCCGAAATATCAAGTGGTCAAAAAAATGGTGAAGTTACTCTTGCTGCAACAGTAAAGGGAATAGGAGCCGGAACAATAACGTCTGAGGTAATTGATGTATTCAAGCATACTAATACAAAAATTTTCTCCCCTACAGGTCCTGATAATATAGTAGTAGACAAAAATGGATACTTTGATTTATTTTTGATCGCACTTGATGGAAAATCAAGACCAAAAATTTTAGAAAAAGACACCAAATACATTTTAAATCCAGTAAATGATGTTTTAGAAATTAAACAAAATCATTCCTTTGCAAGTGCAAATTTCCTTAGTGATTCCTTTAATGTAATAGAAGGCAAGGCTATCACTGTAACTGCAGTTCCCATAGGGATTGAAGCAGAATTGGATCTAGAGGCATCAACTAGTTTTGCAAGCCAGATTTCATCAAGTATAGAAATTGAGCTTCCCTTTAAGAATCTGGATGCTAATAATCAATTTCCATATAATGGAATAGTACAGCTAAGAGATCTTCTAGGAAATCCCAGCAGTACAACAAAAGATGTTAGAATTAATCTTAATTTGGATGGAGCAAAAATTGTAAGTATTCCTGAATATGTTACAATTGCTCAAGGAAATTCATATGCAACATTCCCCATTTCGTCTAATGGGCAAAATGGAGATGCCACCATTGGTGCTAGCATAAAAGGGGTATTAGGCACTGAAACAAAAATCAGTACAGTTTCAAATGAACCCAAATTAAAGATCTTTGTGGAGGGTATAGAAGATCCCTTAAATATTGGCGAACCAGGAAAATTGACAATTTTTATTGATGATGAAAATGCCAAGTCAGTCCCTGGAGCAATGATAAAATTTGTCACACCGCCAGGCGTTACAGTTACACCTGCAAATACAAGAACGGATGACACAGGTATAGCTAATGTTGACGTAACAGCAAAAGAAGGAGAGTTATTTTCAATAGAAATACTCGCAAGTGCGTCAGGATATTCTGATGGCAAGCAAAGCTTTGATTATGAAGTAGCTGGTTCATCGACTAATTCCTTGGCACTTGGTCTTCCTGAATGGGTAGTTTATGTTGGAGTTGCAGCGATGGTTGGTATTGCTGCAGTAATAGTAGTATTTCTTAAGAAACCTAAAGTAGAAAACTTTGATGATGAAGAAGATTACGAATATGAAGACGATATCTAGTTAAGGTTTTGTTCTAGTAGAATTATCAAAAGATTCCCATTGCTGTTGAAGTCGTTGTAATTCTGGATTGTTTCTGAATACATCAGACGTGTTGTTGAGTAATTGAAAAAGTTCATACTTTGTGGCATTTCCAGTTTCTTTAGCAATTGAAGTTGCATTATCAAATAATTTATCAATGTTTTGTAATTGAATCTCTTGTGAAGTATGCTTTTCTAAAAGACTTACAGTAAGAAATAGAAATACAATACCAAATGAGAGTATGCTTACAGTAGCAGCAACTACTAATGGGAAGTTATCTTGCAATTAGACCATCAATTATCTAAATAATAAACAGATTTTTAGGTTATGTGCATCCAAATGAACAGCATAGATCGTTTAAGCTGGGGGAGTTTGTTTGTTCAATAATGACAAATAAAATACAACTAATGACGGCACTTACACTAGCAACAATCCTAATAGCAGGTGGATTTAGTTTAGCCCCTCAAGCATTTTCAACCGGTAGCGGTGGGGATGATGAGGAAAAGAAAGACAAGAAAGGCGGAGAAGATTCCAACAAGTACAAAGATTGGAAAAAAGAAAATGACAAACATGATGACGATGATGAAGAACATGATAAAGTGAAGATATGTCATATACCTCCTGGAAATGAGGAAAATGCACATACAATTGAAATCTCAGAATCAGCTTTAGCTTCCCATTTAGATCATGGAGATACACTTGGTGCTTGTCCTGATGATGACGATGAAGAAGAAGAGCCAGCAAATCTTATTATTATTAGAGCAATTACTGATGATAATAATAAGGCCTACAATACAGATGACTTTACAATTTCAATTGATGATGTTGTACAAGACCTAGGTCTACCTATTCCAATAGTACCAAAAACTGATCATATCATCACTGGCACTGTCCCAGAGGGATACAAATTTGTGTTGATTGCTGGAGATCCGGCATGTCCAGTTAACATTGATAGCGACACGTTTTCTCTAAAGAAAGGACAGACGATCGTATGTACAATATACTATGATGATCTCTTTGTAGAAGGTGGTGCAGTAGGACCAAATCCAACAATAACAATAGTCAATAATGTTGCAAGCGACCCACAGCCATTCGACATTACTATTTCGCCGACGGTGGGTGATCCTGAAATAATCAATCCAACCACAACGAAATATACAATTGATAGCCATACTACTGTAACAATATCAGGTTCAGATGATAGATCAGTATTAATTATTGGGGATGGTAACTGTCCTGAAAATGTTGGTGGTTTTGTAAACATAGAAAGTGGTCAGGATATCACATGCATATACAGTGACAGACCAATTGATGATGGAACATTCTTTGTACGAAAGTCTGTACAAATTGATGTCCAATCTTCTCAGCTAGCTGAATCCACGAGTCCACACGGATGTTCAGAAGTTCCTTTTGATGTAATACGACCATGTGTAACAACAAGTAGTAGTTTTCTATTACTCGTAGATGAAAAATTTGAAGAACAAGGAGCAGAGTTTGCAATAGTGATAGTTACTCTACAGCCAACAAATGGAGAAATGCGTGTGGGTGAATGTACTGGTGTCGTAGGTGTGGATGAATTCACTTACCCAGGGACAAATCCCGTTCAAGTTAAAGGCTTTCTCATAAACTGTCCTGGATTGGTGGACAATGGATTATTCAACCTGAACTATGCATTGTCAAAGACCACATTAGTACCATTGGTCTAAACCCCCTTTTTCTTTTTTTTAAAAATAAAGTTGTGCGCTCATTTGAACATAGGTGGTTAAATATACAAAATGTAATAATGCAATACTAATGCATGAAAGGCAGGCTGCAGTAGTACTTGGTCTACTACTAATATTACCAGTAATTTTTGCTAATGATTCATTTGGTGAAAAATATCAAAGTAACGTGCATGGTGATAATGATAAGGATAAGAAAGACAAGAAAGGAGGAGAGGATTCTAACAAATACAAAGATTGGAAAAAAGAAAATGACAGACATGATGACGATGATGATAATGATCTGGATAAACATCATAGTATTCAGGATTTACAAAAACAAATAATGGACTTGCAAAATCAGATAAGGGATATTGTTCTTGGAATTATTTATTGGAATGACATTCAAGAAATCCCAGAAGACATAGCGGATGGGGATGCCGACACATTAAGTGAATTGGATTGTGTTGATGGAGAAATACCAAAGAAACAGGGAGAAGAGTGGAAATGCTCCGTTGATCAAAACGATGCTGCAGACGTAAATAAAGCATCTAGTGCAATATTTTTTCATTTTGGATTTGTAGGGAAGGGACAAATAGAATGGGTTGGCACTTCCACGCAAACATATGATTCTGGGAAAATTGATGAGGCCTCGCTAGTAATGCCTACATCAGGAACGTTAAGTAATTTATTTGCAAAAACTGGAACGTTAGCTAATGCACAAAGTCCTGGAATAGGAGAAAGTTACAAACTTACTTTACTAGTAAACGGTTTTGAAACAACACCGTCCTTATCATGTATTATTGCTGATGCCGAAGAAACGTGTTCCGATAAATCAAATGAGATTTTTGTAAATGAGGGGGATGCGCTAGTTCTTAAAATTGAAGCTAGCCAAAAGGCTCCTTTTGCGTACATTAGTTCAAGTGTTCTTCTGACATAAGAATAAAAAATAAGTCAAAGTCTCATTTTTAAAAATGACTAAGTAAACAATAAGATGTTAGCATGGAGCCAGAGGATTTACGCGTAATAAAACTTCTGAAAGCGGCCCTATAGTGAAATCATTGGTGTTAGCAGAGCCATCTGCAAGAATATACATTACATACATTTGTGTTGAACAAACATTAGGAGCAGTTGCATAGAATTTAATTGATTTTGCGCCCCCACCAACTAAATTGTTGTTTAATATACCAACTATTTGAGAAGATGTATCAGAAAATGATTGAAATGAAATGTTAAAGGCAGACCCAGTAATACTAGCCTGATTAACTGTCCACCCTTTTGGAATATTTACAATCAACCGTGAATTAGCATCTATCTGGTTTTCAGTTGAAAAATCTGCCAATGTAGCATTAAAAACAATTACTCCATTAGAAGTTGTTGTGTGATTTACAAGTATATTGTTAACGTTTAACGAATCAATAGTTGTTGAATCATATACATTAGCAAGAGGAGCAGCAGTAGTATCCATTGAAGAACCATAACCTGCTTTACCAAATTGCCCTAACGTAGTAAATACATTAACATGCACAATTATTGCTTCCAAGTCAATACTGTTACCAAAAATTGAACCTGGTTTTACTTTGACAAGAAATGGATAGACAGAATATGCATCTACTGTTACAGGAGTTAAAGTATTTTTCCAAGTTACTTGATTATCCGATGTACAATCCCAAGAACCTGCTCCTACCCCAGTTGGAAAGATAGTCTCTAGCTCACATTTACCCAGTTCAAAAACTTTGTCTGATGACTGGGGTCTAGGGTTGATGGCACTTATGACAACCTTGCTTACATCAATGGGATTACCGGTGGGATTAACTAAATTAATGCCCCAAACTGCTTTTTCAGAGGGATTTTCGTCACTATCTCCAAATGGAGAAGGAATGATCATGAACATTTCTGGTCTTGATATCAAGTCTTCAGTTAGAACGATTACTTCTGTTACATCTGGCTCTCTTAATTGAATCTTCTCTGTTGCAACATTGCTGTTCAAGATGAAATTGGTGTCTTCCTCTATAGCAGTGGCATAATTATCAAAGTTTACAATTGATCCTGAAGTACCTGTTGTTTTATACTTCCAAGTAAAAAATGCTCCTTCTCCAGGATCTAGATCAACTGATATCGGAACAGGTGGAGCGGCAGAAGTAAATGCTGGGGATATGTTTGGATAACCACCATTTGGAGATACATTGAGAAGATGCGTGTTACCAATATTTTCTACATACATAGTCAATGTAACATTTTGTCCAACTTTAACATCTGGAGGAATAGCAAGTAATTCTGCTCGCATATTGTTACTTCCTCCAACATCTAACTTGGCTTTTTCTATAGTACCAAATGTAGAAACAACTTTAATGTCATAATCATCTGTATACATAAAGAGAGGGGTATTTTCAAGAATATTAGAGCCATAGCCTGGAGGTATTATCGAATCCTTGTAATCTAATAGATATTTTTTTGCAGGAAAATTTCCACTGTTGTTTATAATCCAAATATTTCCAATCTCCACAGGATTTGTTCCCTGATTTTTTACCTGAATTCCAAGTTTGTTGTTGTTTAATGAATCCGTTGAAACTGCTATTGAGAATTTTTCTTTGGTTTTATCCAAAATAGAGTCTGAAATTGCACGTTGAGTGTTTATTGTGTCTCTTTGAACATCCATGGCTATAAAAAAAGTTGAAGACGCACTAACAAACAATACCAGAAATATGGCGCCTCCCACTATACTAGAAACTGCCCGTCTGTTGCGCAATCCTACCCTCTTTTTGTTAAAATTTACCACTTGGCATCCCCACTCAAGATTATAAATTCTGCAGGTTGGGGACCACCAAAATTTACAAGTACTCGCAGGGAACTCCACATTCCTATATCTTGGGGGATGCTATCACTGAGTTTTATTACAAGCCTTACTTCACCATCTCCTGGGATTTGATTTGTTACTTGTTGCTTTATTGGTACGTCATTTTCAACAGGAATAATGCTAAAAGTTCCTGCGTGAGGATAATTTCCTCCTAGTCCTATATCATTAGTTACCACAAGATCCCCAATAGCCAATTCGTCCCATGTATGGCCTACATTATTAATCAAAATATTATGAATGAAAACAGAATCTAAATTCATGTTTCTAATTTGTAAAACAATAAATTCGGTTCCTCCAGTTGATGGAAGATTATTAGCATCTACTATGGTACATTCAGCACTATCTCCTTTAGTACATAGCATTTGATTAAAGTCGTTATCCAAGTTAGGTACATTAGTTAGTTCAATTGAATCACGTGTATCGTAACTTGTTAACCGAATAGAGTCTATACGGGCTTCTGCGACAGGATTTTGATCAACTGCAAAAAATTCATTTGACATCAATTGTGAAAGAAACACAGCGCCAGCTACTGTTACAGCTAAAATCATCATTGTTCCAATTATTTGCGATACACCACGTCTTTTTTGAATACTAATTACACCATTCATGTGTTAAACGCCCTCGCTACAGTATCAAAAAAGTTTCCTCTCAGAGTGATTACAGAAATTTTATATTCTTTTCCAGATGGATCGCCTGCTCCCCAGCTAATTCCTTCTATATCTACTGCATCTACAGTAATATCGGTGCTATTTTTTAGCGGTATAACTATTGGTGAAAATGAGCTAATATCCGTAATTTTAAAAACGAGCTTTTGATTTGTCATATTAACAATACTTATTCGATCTATTGTAGTTTCTACAGTACCAGCATTTCTAATTGAAATCATTACTTGCTTAGAGTCCTTATCAAATCTAATATGCTCAAAAACAAGATCCTCTTGAATTCCATTATTTCTGAATTCTAAAGAATTTGACATTTCGTTGTTAAATGCTGTAATTTCAGTAGTACCACTAAAAAGAATTATACTTCCAAGTGGGACAACTATAGCTAGCATTAGCAAGCTCCCAATTACTTGACTAATTCCTCTTCGTTGCGTGGATGGTATCCCCATAATTGGTAAGAATTTTAAAAAATTCAATCATTTCAACTCTCTAATTTTGAAACTTTTTCTGATAGAATGTCTTTAATTGAAGAAAGAATCTTGTCAGGATTTTGTTCTGTTATTATTGAAATGTTATAGTTTGAAGTAATTGTCTTTGCTTTCTCAGAAATAGATGGAAATCCAATCAATATTGCAACGTTTGGAGATGTATCTAATACTTCAATAATCTTAGAATTTAATTCAGAATTATCACTTTCAGCATTTGGATTTTTAACATATATGAATACAGTTCTTTTATTTTGGTCTTCGCCGTATATGTTTATTCGGTAATGATTACCACTTTTTCCAGTTATAGTATAATTTTCTTCTGCGGAAAATCCATAAGAGCCTAAAATATTCTTTAATGGTTTTAAAATTGGAGAAATGCTAGAGTTAGAAGTGTCTTGCAAATTCTTGATTGAAAATCCAGGAATTGTAATTGAATGAGCATTTGAAATTTCAAATCCATGATTAAATGATCTACAATACATCTTGATTGAAACATCATCAAATTTTTGTTTGCATTCATTACAAGTGTACCACATTGCAGGTCTTGCAATTTCTTTTTTTTCATCATGAATAGATTTTTTACATGATGGACATGCTATAATTTGTCCTTCTTCTGATATCTCAAAATTTTTATTTTCAGATATGTATCCACATCTTTTATGTTCGATGAGATGTAGTTTTGAAATATCCATCGTATCACAGTGTGGACAATGTAATTGTACACTAGCAGACATAGTTACTGGATGTTCTGGACATACTACTAGTCTTTCATAAACAGTTCGTTCTAAAATATCAAAATTTTGAGATGCAAGTTTTTCTAAGAAATCTAAATTATCTACATCTTCGTCAATTTGTGCTAAAATTGGATAGGAGATTTTCCCTTCTGCCATATCAATAACAGGTATGATCATTTTTTCAGCAGATCCTTCAATTGCTTTTATTAACCTAGAAATTTTTTCACTATCAGGGCTAATTCGTTTAGCAGGTTTTTTTATTTCAAAATCTCTGGATAGTTCTCTAGATTGCCTTGATACATTAGCTGATGAGCCTAGCTTTTCTTCAATTGTGGCTTTTAGTTTTTCTTCTACTTTTGCAATTAATTTTTCTTCAAGTGTGGTTTTTGAATCCATGCTCACTTTATGTTCTACTTTTTGTTCAATAGGCAATTCAAGTTTTTTTTCTATCTTCATTTCAGGTTTGGCCTTAACCCTAGATTCTAATTCCTCTTCAATTGCGGTCATATCAGCAAAAGTGACAGTTTTATCCGCCTCTTCATCAGATGATTTTTCATTAAGACGTGAAGCGATCATTTCAGTTTTTAGAGAATTTATCTCTGTTTTGTCTAATTCATCATTTTGATTCTGATTTTTGTCTACTTGTTTAGAGTTGTCCTTGTTATCGATTTTAAATTTATTTTTAAAATCAAATTTCAACAAATCCTCTTCTCCTCGAAATATTTTTTAGTACTGCAGGTACTTCCCATATTACAAAAATTAGGCATAATTTAGAGTAAAAGATGTATGCTGTGCATTTGGACGCACAATGAGTAAAATAATTACAAATTAATTTATCCATACATATGAAATTTACAATATTAAAAAATAGTCTAAACAATAAGCTGCATAATTTAAATTTAAATCCTGTAAATGCAATAAGAAATGACTTTCATAAAATTTCAAATCCAAATTTAAAAAAATTAACAATTTCAAACCTTTCTGATCAAAGTATATTAGAAAAAAATGAAACGCCAATTCCCAAATTTATTTCGGTTTCCAAATTAAATTTTGATAATGCAGAAATTCATGGAGGAGTAACAAAAGACACTTCTGCTAGAGGAGGATTAAGTTATACTGTAATTGAGCCATCACTTAGTGAAAGAGATAAGAGAAATTTTGAAATCATTAAAAAATTACTAATGGTTGAACTTAGTGTTTCTCTATCTGAAATAAAAACTAAAAAAGGCGCAGAAATAAAATTAACGAGAAAAATATCTCAGCTAATTAAAAAATATAAACTGGAGATTCCTGCAAAAAACTTATCAAAAATTACATATTATGCAATACGGGATTTTGTCTATCTTGGAAAAATTGAACCACTAATGCGAGATCATATGGTAGAAGAGATCAGCTGTGATGGTACAAACATTCCTTTATACATATGGCATAGAGAATTTGAATCAATTCCAACAAACATTCGTTTTGATACTGATAAGGAATTAAATAATTTTGCAAGAAAGGTTTCTTACGTAAGTGGCAAACATGTTTCAATGGCAAACCCAATTGTTGATGCATCACTGCCTGACGGTAGTAGAATCAATTTAACGTTGGGTCATGAAATCACTAAAAGAGGAAGTACTTTTACAATTAGAAGATTCAGATCGGATCCAATTACTATAATTGATCTCATTAAATTCCAAACAATGTCATCAGATATTGCAGCGTACTTGTGGTATGTTGCAGAAAAAAATTCTACAATGCTTGTAGCTGGAGGTACTGCAAGTGGAAAGACAACAGCTCTTAATGCATTGGCATCATTTATTCGTCCTGGACAAAAAATTGTAACTATAGAAGATACTCAAGAACTAAACTTACCTCATGAAAATTGGATCCCAGCTGTTTCAAGACAAAACTTTACTGATGGACAGATTGGGGAAATAAATCAATTTGATCTTCTTCGAGCTGCATTAAGACAGAGACCTGATATCATCATTGTAGGAGAAACAAGAGGCAGAGAAGCTTACACTCTATTTCAGGCAATGGCAACAGGTCACGGTGGCTTTTCGTCCATTCACGCAGATTCAGTAGAAGCAACTCTAACTAGACTTGCATCATCACCAATGGACATTCCAAAAACATTAATCGCTAATACTTTAGATTTGATTTATCTTCAACTAAAGCTAAGAGTGAAAGATAAATCAGTTAGAAGAGTAATTCAGATTTCAGAAATTGCAGGCCTTGATCAAAATACAGGGGAAATACTTACTCATGAAATATTCAAATGGAATCCTCAAACTGACACACATAGTTTTGCAGGTAATAGTGTTGTTCTTGAAAAAATAAAAGAAAGACATGGAGATAGCGATGAACAAATAAACTTTGAATTAAGCAAAAGAAAGCTTGCCCTAGAATGGATGGTAAAAAATAACATACGTGAACATAAAGAAGTTTCTAAAAACATTAGGGAGTTTTATGCAGATCCTGAACGATTCTCTGAAAGAAAAAGATTGAGTGTGTAATATCATGCAAAAATCTACTGACTATCCAAGTTCAATGAAAAAAAGGGTACGCGTAGAAGAATCAGCAAGTTCAATACATATTCTAAGCTACAGACTACTCAATAATCACATTCAATTTTTGTATCCAAAACTTGGAAAGCTTGAAAGAACTCTCAAACAGTCAAGAATTCCAATTCCGTATGAAGTTTATGTATGTAGTATGGTTTTTTTCAGTTTTATTGCTGGACTTGTAGGACTAGTAGCTGGAATTGCTATAGCTATTCTAGTTAACATTCAACCTGTTGCTTTTGCATTTCTTTTGCCAATAATTGCAGGTGCAGGGATGGCACAAATTACATTTTTCATTTTACAGCTAATGCCAAATATTAATATCAAAAATAGGGCAGCAAAACTAATTGAGGAGCTTCCTCATTTTATTGGATATATGGCTACACTTGCAACAAGTGGCCTTGCACTAGAAGGTATTTTCAAAGCAATTGCAAATGAAGATACAGAAGAGGAGATAGTAAAAGATGCCAAATTCATTACTCGAAATATTGATGTAATGGGGATGGATTTGGTGACAGCAATTAATGATTTAATCAAAAGAACCCCAGCTGGTCCTTACGCTGAACTTTTAGAAGGAGCAATAATTACTGTGCAATCAGGGGGAGACCTAAAAGAATACTTTATAGCTACAGGCAAAGTCCAATTAGAAGAAAAGAAAATGGCTCTAAGAAAATCAACAGAGTCACTTGGCATAATGGCAGAATTATATACAATCCTGCTGATTGTTTTCCCATTATTAGCTGTCATCATGTTATCTATTATGGCAATCATGAGCCCAACTTTAGCAGGTTTTGATCTTATGACTCTAATGAATTTAATGACGTATGTCATGGTACCTTTCTTTGGTTTTATTTTGTTATTTATGATGCATTCAATGGTGCCACAGAGGTAAGGATTATGCAAAAAGCTTCAACACGTCCAAAGAATAATGATCTAGTCATTATACCAAAACCCTCGTTCATTCATTCGCACAAATTTAGACTTGGCGTACCTTCAGTTTCTGTAGGAATGTTAATTATTTTAGTAAGTCTCTATTATGTGAGTTTTTCAGAAAATACCTCAATTAGAGACATTGGAGTAATTTTTGGAGTATTAACGATGATTGTACCATTAACAATGTTACAAGTAAAAGAATCACAGCGAAAAGATAGTATTGATAGAAATCTTCCGCTATTTTTGCTTGCATTATCTAGTGCAGTTCAAAGCGGGGCTAATTTGATTCGCGCAATAGAAACTACTGCTGAACGAAATATGGGCGCCTTGACACCTGAATTAAAGAATTTACGCGCCAATCTTAGTTGGGGTATGCCTGTAGAAGATTCATTTGAAAATTTTGCAATTAGAACTGGAACTAAGACATCAAGGAGGGTAACCGTGCTTCTTGAAATGGCTTTAAAAATTGGGGGGGATATCAGAACTAATTTGGAAATGATTCAAAAACATGTAACTGAGCTACAAAATCTTGAAAAGGAACGCAAATCATCTTTGGCCCCTTATACATATACCATTTACATTTCATTTGCAGTCTTTCTTGGCATTGCAGTTATTCTTTCGTCTCAATTTTTTAGTCAATTTGAACTAATTCAAAAATTACTAAACGATGCGCCAGGAGCCACAAGTGGTGGAGGGTTCTTCTCTTCGATAAAAGATGTAGATTTTTCAGCACTCAATCAAATTCTTTTTAACATGTCAATAATTGAGGCTGTGTTTGGAGGATTAGCAGCTGGAAAAATTGGTTCAGGATCCTATGTTGCAGGAATAAAACATATCATAGTAATGATTGTAATGGCCATAGTTGCATTCATGCTAGTGTAAATTATTAAAATTAATTTTTCATAGTATATGAATAATTATTTTGCCGATTATATTTTTGCATCTAGATATTTTAGGGGTTTAGAGGTTCGCCATAAAAATTTACATAAACTAAAAATATTATTTACCATTTCTGCAGAGTTTGTCCATAACGCAAAATCGGAATCTGCTCCTAAACTAAATGAATCAGCAGATGGCCTTGAATTTTCTGAGTTAACAAAATCTGATGCAGTCATGACATCAGACATTACCATTTGTTTTCCTTCTTCTACTATGATCCTGCCTTTTGAAGGAAGTTTTCCTAGTCTGGTCTCAGTTGGTTTTAATCTATCAATTAATGGTAAGAATTTTTTATCGACAGCATCAGTTAAAATTCTAACAGTGACACCTTTACCAATGCATTCTTTTATTTTTTCAGGAATTGCAGTGTGATACATTCTCAAAATATCTTCAGTGGTTGTTACAATATAGATTGTTTCTGTAGAATCTTCTAAAAGTTTTTCAATATGAGAATAAATATTTGCTCTTCCTTGTACAGTTCTAAATGTTGGAACATAATGTCCATCCGTTATTGGGACTATTTTGTTAATCTTTTTAATTACTTCCTTTCCCATTTTTTCTATTCTATTAAGTTCATCTTGTTTTTTTTGCAAAACTATTTTGAGTACTTCTTCAGGCTTAGTTGCGATACAAAGTTTAGGATTTGAAATGGTTGTTGAAACAATACTCATGTTAAGTAGTTTATCAATAGTTCTGTATGTTTTTGTTCTATCTACATCGAGTTCTTTAGCCAAAGAACTTGCAGTAACGGGGCCTAATCTAAGTAGATTAAGATAAATTCTAGCCTCCACAGTTTCCAGATCTAAGATAGTTGATAATTGTAAAATGAGTTCTGCCCAATCATCATTATGACTGCCAGCCGATAGATTATCATCTACTATAGAGTCATTCTCCAACATAATATTTCCAATATCAAAAATGGGCTCATAAGTTACCAGTCTTTTAAATCGGACAAGCTATCAAAATATTTTTTAATATATGTTAATGAATTGTGATTACGGTTTTAGTTTCACTGTGTTATGAGGAGTATGATTAGAAAATACAGACAAATTTTCCATAATATTATATGATTTAATAAAAGCAATTAGATTTGAGAGTTCACTAATCAGATTTTTTTACATATTCATTTACTTTGTTATAAAGGATTAAATGCCTCCAATTGATTTTTTCCCATAATTGGCAGAACCTCATCATCATAGAACTGTAGGGTATTCAATGATCGCAGTAGCATCTTCTTTGGCAATCATTGGCCTAATTCATCTTGCAATTGGTGGGAATGTGTTGTTTGGGGATGATATTCAACGAGCAAAAACTGCAGAGTTTGAGAACTGTAAAGAAACAAACTTTGAAGGAGATGAATGTAGAAAATATGATGGCCGTCTAATAGTTGATCAGCTTGATTCGGGAAATAAAATCAATACAGAAAACGATAATTGATATTTTATTGACTGGAACTGAATAAAAAATTTTAATTAATTGAGATCATCTAGTTTCACTTGCGAAATCTTCCCACATGTTAAGATTTGATGTAAGTTTGTTCATCTGATAAAGTGTTCCAGCAATTATTCCTGCTTGATAAAATACATACAGATAAACTTGTGAATCTGTAGGATCACTGTTAGTTAGACTAAGTGAAATCATAGAAAAGAAAAAGAATGTTCCAACAAATGTTATAATTTTATTGAGAATTCCATCAATTCCAACAATTCTTTTTGTTGCTGAAGCCATTAAAGTAATACTTGAGATAATAAGAAAGGTGACACCACCGTTGTTTGTGATAAATTCTGTAGCCCAATCAAGTAAACCATCTTCAAGAATTGAAGTCTGTGGGATAACTGAACCACCTTGTAGAGCAAAGTTTACAGAGCTAAAAAGACCTCCGATGATGAAGAAAAATAAAAATATCTTAATTATGACACGTTTTAATCTTCCACGTGTTTCAGATGGCTTTATAGTTCGTTCTACTATTTTCATTCCATAAATTAGTCCTATCGCAAAAATCGGGATATACATAATGTTAATGATGATTGGCGAGGTTTGTGTTATTTCTCTGATTTCAGGGTGCAATGTAAGAAATAATACAAGTGCTATAATTGCAGCACTAACAAAAACAATCAAATTTCCATAATGATGCCCATGTGGTTCTAGATCATTACTCCAATCGTACACGATAGGAATTATTAAAAAATAGATTAAAGAAAATGGCGAAAAATGATTTGCTCAAATTATCAATTCTGTTTACCTTATTAGGAAAATCGTGCCAAGAGGAATAATGAAGGTATTCAAACCAGTAATTATTCTTGGAATTATTGTCATATTCTTAGGACTGATTTTTCATCTTCAAGGTCAATCTTTAGTGGGGCCGGAATCATCTTTTATGTATTCAAGTCCAGAATGGGTAACATATGGTCAACAAATTGCAATTTCAGGAATTTTGATCCTTGGTTTTGGAGTGATTCTAAAATTAAAGTCTAAACGGTGACTCTAAGTGTTATGGTACTTCTAATTTTATCTAGTTTTCGAATTTTTGAGGTAATTAATTCATCCATTTTATCTGAACTTGTAGTTTCTGCTTCAACGACAATATCATACTCACCAAAAGTTATCAACACTTCTTTTATTTCATCAATTGTGCGTAATCGAAGAGCAAGATCTTGTTCTTTTCCAATTTCACAGCTTAAGAGTATGTACGCCTTTTCCATATCATAATCACGAAGGATGTAGCTATTAGTTTAACTTACTGCTACATTGAATGTGATTATTTTTTTCTAGATATTGTTGATGATATTCCTCGGCTCTAAAGAATTTCTTTGCGGGAATTATTTCTGTAACGATTCTTTCTCCAAATTGCTTAAGTGCTGCACTTTGAAGTTTTTCTTTTAGTTCTTTTGCAGTATTCTCCTGTTTTTGATCGTGAAAAAACACAACTGATCTATACTGTTCACCGACATCAGGACCTTGCTGATTAATTGTAGTTGGATTATGATTACTCCAAAATATCAATAAAAGATCTTCATACGATACTAAAGAAGGATCGTATTCAATTTGAATTGCTTCTGCATGTCCGGTTCTACCAGAACAAACATCTTTGTAAGTTGGGTTTTCAAAAGATCCACCGATATAGCCAACTTGGGTGGATTGGACTCCTTTTATATCTCTAAATAATGCTTCTACTCCCCAAAAACAACCTGCGGCAAATGTAGCTCTCATAATGGTATACCTCACACTATTGTAATAAATTCTTCTCCAATTTCTTGTCTGTTCATATCATACACAAATCAGAGTATTATCTGGATTTGTTTTAGGATTTCATGATTCAAAGACGTATCAAAAGTAAAAAAGATGTTCCACAAAAAACTAAATCTATTAAAGCAGATTCAGATGTCCGAGAATTTTATCTCTTAGAAAGATTATATCAAGTCATGAGAGATGATAAATTACGTGGAAAGAGGCCTTCTGCTAAGGAATTTTATCTCATGGAGAAATTATATCAGGTTATGATTAACGATAAAAATCGTAATCAAAAATTATTAAAATCCTGATTTTAAAACCCAGCAGATATTGGTTCTTTTGGTTTCATTACCTCTCGCATAACTATAGTTGCATAAGATCCTCTAGAAAGTGTGAATTTTATCCAGTCGTCAGTAACAGTAATGTCATCACATTTTATGGAAGAGTGTCTAAATCCACCTTCATTACTAACCTCTTGCATTTCTTTTAGAAAAAAATCCTTGGGACTAATTTCTTCGGATTCTAATATTTTAGAAATTTGATAATGAAATCTTGTCTTTTTGTAGTAAGCATAGCCTACAAATGGAATTGATAATCGTTGACCAGTTTCATTAGAGAATTTTTCAATAATTCCATTTTTATCATAACAAACATCTCCTTGTTGAGGTAAGAACAAATCTTCGCCGTCGATAAATGCCATGCTCAATGTTTTATTAAATAAAAATGATTGATAAGCTTGAATATAAAAACGTCTGATTGCTAATGGTAGGGCACGTATTGCTTTTTTGGGATCATCATCTTGAATCATTTGATTTACAACAATACGTTCTAAATCCATTTGAAATGGAATTTCATCTACAAATTTGGAATAATTTGATTTATCAGAAAGACGTTGTCTTAGTGTAGTATTCTCTGCAGAATCATATTCTGAAGTGAATGACAGTAATAGGTCAACTGCTTTTGTATAGTCCTGTCGTAATAATGCTTTTCCAATTAAATGAGTCACAGGTCTTTTAGAACCAAATCTTTGATATCCATAAAAATTTAAAATCTTATCAAATTCATTAAATTTTGAAATATCTTTAGTTGTATCAGTTATTTTTATTTGAAATTGATTTCCAACCATATCTTTTTTAGATAATGGCTTTTTAACAAATCCTATTCTTGCAAGGGAATACTTGGCTTCTGAAATTTTATCAATAGAAATTAATTTTTTTTCAGAGATTACATATTGCTCTGTAACAGCTGTTGCATCTTTAAGACCTAATGATTTTAAACGCAGATTATATTTTTTAAAGACATTTGCAAGTGCGTGAGTAGTATCAATACTATGTTTTTTTAACTTGTAAACTGCAAAATCTCCCTCTGATGAAATATTTTTGATTGCCTTTTGGGATAATGCCTCAGAGACTAGAAAATCATCATCTTTTGATTTAATTTTACCTTGGCATCCCTCAAAACTAGTAGTATATACTGAGATTCCTATTTCCGAATCAATTTTTGGGATCACCGTTCTATTATCACAGTTACAAATTTAGAAACAACCAAGTCATCAGTTTGTGTACTTATGAGAACCTTGTATATGTCCGGTAATGCATTAGCACTTGCAGATATTGATAGTTGTATTATTCTAGGAGCATCAGAATCTAGCTGAAATGTGTTTGGAGCATTATGTTCAACAATAAGATCTGAAAAGGCTGCAGTAGTTGAAGAGATAATGGATAGATTAGAAGAGTTAGGACTATTTGGCATTAATGATAATGTTAATTGTCTTGTCTCTCCTTTTTTTAAGGTAATTTTTTGACTATCAAGTTCAATATCAAAAAAGAGTGGCAATGATGTATCGATTACTCCAATGTTATTTTCAACCCACTCTGTAAACCATATTTTATCTCCCAAAACTGTGAAATCAAATATTTGGGCTAATCCACAGTTTTCCATTTCTTCACAGTCTGCCCAGTTTGGATTATGCGATGGGATCATATATTCAACTAGGGATTCACTATCCGGATCAAAGATTCCAATGCGATTTGCAGTTTGTTCATTAAAAACTAATTTACCGTCATCATCAAATGTAGCCCAATATGGTCGTGAAACAGGATTTTTTATTAGCCCAGAAGAATTCCCGTAAGAAGAAATCTGTGGAGTGGACGTAATGTATTTGGTAAATGATTCTGTGTTAGGATCAAAGCTAAAGAAAAAACTGCTTGATGTATCAGCTATCCAGATCATGCCATCGTCTCTAGCAGCTATACCGTTTGGAGTTGTCATTCCTTTTGGAAATGTATAGACATCAATTAAATCAAATAGTGCCATAGTGGAATTTTCAGATAATGCAACAGAAGATTTTTCAAATTTATCTTGATTAAATTTTGCCAAAACCCCGCCTTTTTGGAAAACCCAATTGGTATACCAAATATTTCGTTGAGAATCAACTGCAAAGGAACCAGTGACAGAGTTTTCAACAGGTGAGGGGATACTCATATATGAAATTCCCTCTTCGGATTGAGATGGATCCAAAAATGTTAGCTTGTTTCCAATAAAGTCATTTACTATAATTTGTGACCCCACTACAGCCAAACGCTGTGGTAATGAATCAACAATTTTTGGATAATCCGTCCTTCCATATTGTTTATCCAAAATTGAAAACTTCCATATTCCATCTGTTGCTTCATCTGTAAACCAAAGGCTCCCGTCAGGAGAATAATCAATGCCCCACATCATTGAACGCAGTCCTTTTTGCCATTTTGTATTATTATATTCAGTAAAGACTTCATTTGTGGGATCAAACTTTGCAACTCTCCCAGCATTAGTCTGGGTAAACCAAATATTGCCATCAGGATCTGAAACAATTGCCAAAGGTTGAGTACACGGCGTTGGAATTTTGTATTCTTTTACAAAGGAATTTGAATTAGCCGATTCCCCAGAGCTACAAAATTGTGGTCTTTGAACATCAGGATAGTTATCCATCGGAGTACCTGTAATAGACATTTGATTATCTCCGTTTTTAATAGGAGTGCTAGGAAGTGTTGATGCCGTAACAGATGTAACCATTATAGTTCCAAAAAATGCAGCCATTATGAGTCCTTTTGTTTTTTTCTTCACATCAAAAATTCGGGATAGCCTCGTTATATCTTATTCCAATTAATTGCTCAAGCTAAGGAGGAGATTTATTATAATAATTTCAAATTCCCAGTAATTTTATTAATTATTTCTTCAGGAGCTGGTCCTAGTGAAATACAAGTTGTAGTTCCAGGGGCGATTTGAGTATGTCCTGCATCAGTAACTTCTGACCAAGGTAAATCCAAGTCTATTGCGTGTTTCTTAATTTCTTCTAGTTCTTTTGGGCCAGGGACTTTGAGAACAATTTTTTCTTGGCCTTGCCACCATGCTTTAAACCAGTCTGGATGGGATTTTCTTACGTTTTCAGAACCCAGAACACAAGCATGTCCAACTTGGGCGGCAATCTTTCCCTTGCCCATCTCAAGATCCGTTCTAACTACAATTACTTGCTTTATGTTACTCATAGGTAAAATGATAAAATAGGTAGATGAAAAACTTTTGAATTAAATTAATGGATAAAAAAGAGTAATCATGTATTATGATGTTGTAATAGCAGGCGGTAGTATTGCAGGCCTATTATGTGCAAGAGAGGTTGCAAATAATGGTCATAGTGTATTAGTTCTAGAAGAGGATTGTGAAATAGGCACTCCTGAACATTGTGGAGGACTAATTAGCATCATGGCCCTTGAAGAGCTTGGAATTATCCCGCATAGAAGAACTTTTGTTCATCATATAGAATCAGCAGAAATTTTTTCGCCTTCAGGAAAAAGATTCACTATAGAATCTAAAAAACAAAAGGTAGCAGAGATTAACAGGAGGGATTTAGATAAGCAAATTGCATTACAAGCAAAAAAAAATGGGGCAGAAATTCGAGTTAAAACAAGTTTCAAAGAGATCACAGATGATGGAGTAAATACGTCAATTGGGAATATAAAATGTAAAATTATCGTAGATGCAAGAGGAGTTTCTGCGCTCATTAACAAAGATAGAACTGGAATACTTTCATCAGCGCAATACGAAATTTATGCCGACTGGATTAAGAAGGGAAGAGTTGAAGTTTATTTTGATCAAAAAAAATATCCTGGTTTTTTTGCATGGATTATTCCATCAACAGATGGAGTAGGAAAGGCAGGAGTAGCAGGTAGAGCAATTAATGCAGCAGAGGTACTTGAAGAATTTCTTGCAAGAAAGGGAAGTTATTCTACAATTAGAAAAATATTTGCCCCAATATGGATTAAAGGACCAATTGATAAATTTGTATCAAAAAATTTGGTAATTGTAGGAGATGCTGCTGGACAATCAAAACCCACAACAGCAGGTGGAATCTTTTCATGTGGAATTGGAGGAATTTTAGCTGGGCAAACAATTTCAAAATATTTGGAATCTGGAAATAAAGAAGAACTAAATCAATATCAAAAATTGTGGAATAAAAAATTTGGCAAAGAATTTGAAAAACAATTACTTGCAAGAAAAATTCTTGAACGTCTAGATAATGTCACTATAGACAGATTATTTGATTCTGTGACTCCTGAAATCTTAAAAGAGATTTCAAACAAAGATGATTTTGATTTTCATACAAGCTCAATTATTAAACTGCTTGGAGTAAAGGGTTCATTCAAGGCAGCACAGATCATTATGGCTAGTGAAATGAAAAATCTATTATCACAAGATTGACTGATTTTTTGTAAGGAAGATATAAATTCAACAGGGAGGGTGAGCTGATTATGTCGTCTACAATCTCTTTACCAGTATGCAGTTGTTGTCATAGGCATATAATGCCAAATGACAAGTCGGTAAAATTCAACTGCCCAAACTGTGGGTCAGATCTAATATGGAGATGTCAAAGTTGCAGAGAAGCAGCAAGAACGTATACTTGTAATTCATGTAATTTTAGAGGACCTTAGTAAAATGGCACGTCTTCTCCTCATAGTAAAAATCCTACCCACTGGAACAGAAATAGATCTAGACAAACTTGCAGAAAAAATTAAAGCCGTTTTAAAAGACGGGATAGAGTTAAGAAGATTTGA
The DNA here is from genome assembly GCA_032128215.1 of Nitrososphaerota archaeon. Classification (GTDB taxonomy): domain Archaea; phylum Thermoproteota; class Nitrososphaeria; order Nitrososphaerales; family Nitrosopumilaceae; genus CSP1-1. Next base: position 21,726 of record JAQBHA010000036.1, read on the forward strand.
GAAAGAACCGTTAGCTTTTGGATTACACTTCCTTAAAGGGGAGTTTATCGTAGATGATAAAGAAGGCCAGATGGATTCATTAGAAAATGCAGTTAGAAGTGTTGAAGGAGTAAGTGAAATTGAAGTAATGAACATGAGCAGAATGTCAGTTGACATGAAGTAGGTGAAGGATATGGTAAAAAAAGATGAGCCATTACAAATGAGGATCGGGGAAGCAAAACAAAGAGATATTGGGAAAAAACGTGCACGAATTGGTCCGGATGCAATGGAATACCTAAAAGCAGCTCCTGGAGACGTTATTGAAATTACTGGAAAAAGATCTAGTTGTGCAATTGTATGGCCAGCTGACGAAGATGAAAAATTTCCAGATGTAGTAAAAATTGATGGGCAAACTAGAAAAAATATTGGAAGTGCATTAAATGACATTGTCAAAATAAAAAAGGTTACAACCAAAGTTGCAAAATCAGTAGTTTTAATGCCAGTAAATGATGTTGTAACTGTTGATAAAGAATTTACGGACTTTGTAAAAAACAGACTTAAAGGACTACCTCTTGCACAAGGCGACGAGATTTCAGTAATGATTCTTGGAAATTCTATGGATTTTAAAATTAATAAAAATACTCCAAAAGGAGTTGTAAAAATTGATCGGTCTACAGAACTTTCTATTCTTGAAGAGACATCTATTGATAGAAAGATTCGTGTCACTTATGAAGAAGTGGGAGGATTAAAATCAGAAATTAAAGCAATGAGAGAGATTGTTGAACTTCCTCTAAGACATCCCGAACTCTTCACAGGGTTAGGAATTGAACCACATAGCGGAATATTGTTGTATGGACCACCAGGTTGTGGTAAGACATTGATTGCAAAAGTACTTGCAAGTGAATCAGAAGCGAATATGTTTTCCATAAATGGTCCTGAAATTATGAATAAATACTATGGAGAAACTGAAGCTAGGTTACGAGACATATTCAAAGAAGCAAAAGACAATTCACCAAGTATTATTTTCATTGATGAGATAGATGCAATCGCACCAAAACGAGAAGAAGCATACGGAGATGTTGAAAAAAGAGTCGTAGCCCAACTCTTAGCTTTAATGGATGGGTTAACTGATAGAGGAAACGTCATTGTTTTGGGTGCAACAAATAGACCTGATAGCGTAGATCCTGCACTAAGAAGACCAGGAAGATTCGACCGAGAGGTAGAAATTTCTGTTCCAAATGAAGATGGAAGATTAGAGGTACTTCTAATTCATACTCGAGGGATGCCAATTGCAGAAGATGTTAATTTGAAAAATTTAGCATCAGAGCTTCATGGGTATACTGGGGCAGACATCAAATCACTTTGCCGAGAAGCTGCTATGAAATCAATTCGTCGTTATCTTCCAGAAATAGATTTAGAAACTGAAAAAATTCCTGCGGAGATTTTAAAGTCAATGGAAATTAAACTAGTTGACTTTTACGATGCGATGCATGAAGTTGTACCAACTGCCATGCGAGAATTTTATGTTGAAAGACCAAAAGTATGGTGGCAGGATGTCGGAGGCTTGGAAGATACCAAAGAAACACTACGGGATAATTTGATCCTTGCAATGAAAGAACCTGATAAATTTTTGAAAATGGGAATTAAACCTCCAAAAGGCGCATTACTCTATGGTCCTCCAGGATGTGGTAAGACATTACTTGCACGAGCATTGGCTACTGAAAGTGGGGCCAACATGATTCTTGTTCGAGGTCCTGAAATTTTATCAAAATGGGTAGGAGAATCTGAAAAAGCAATTAGAGAAATTTTTAGAAAAGCCAAAACGTCCTCTCCATGTGTAGTAATATTTGACGAATTAGATTCGCTTGCAAGATTCAAGACGGGGGAGACGAATGGTGTAGGAGAGACTATTCTAAGCCAATTATTAATAGAAATGGAAGATGGAACTTCTTCAAGAGTTGTTATCATAGGAATTACAAATAGACCTGATTTACTTGATAATTCTATGTTAAGGACTGGGAGACTAGATCTAATTCTTTACGTGCAGCCTCCAGACGAAAAAGGTAGATTAGAAATCATTAAGATATTAACTGAAAAAATGCCACTTGCTAATGATATTAAATTAAAAGAAATTGCAGTAGCCACACAAAACTATTCAGGAGCTGACCTTGCATCACTTTGCAGAGAGGCTGCAGTACATGCAATGCAGAATTCCTCCCCAAAGATAGGCAGTATTGATTTTTCTGCTGGATTAAAAAAGGTAAAACCATCTATTACAAAAGAAGTAGAACAGTGGTATAGTACTATGAAAGAAAGTATTTCAAATGTTGTTCCAAAGACAATAGATAAGACATTTTATGGTTAAAATGACAAACATGCCTCTAAAAAACACAATATATGATCTCATAAAGGAGAATGTATCATTAACCGATAATGAGCTTTCAAAAAAATTATCCAAAGATGAGGTGTTAGTTACAGATGATAAATTTAATAAATTATTACTTGACTTAGAAATTCTTGGATTGATAAAAGTTTCTTGGCTTACAAAGGATACAAGAAGAATTGAGGTAGTAATAGAAAAAGAAGAGGTCGATGAAATTGAATCACAGAGCAAAGAAATGATGGAAAATGATTATGAAGCTAGTTTCCCTGGGACAGAAAATAGTTAATTATTTTTAAATCTAGAATCTAAAGTGAAACGCAGCGTCTAGTGCAATTCCTACAAAAATTATTGTAAGGTAGGGTGCAGTTACCTTGTAAGCTTTCCATGCAAATTCAGAAGTGGGATTTTGTGTAAGCTTGTAATGATATGCAAGCATTAATCCTCCAGAAACTGCAGCAATTACAAGATAAACAATTCCTAAACCAAATGCGTATAACATTAAAGAATAAGGAAGCAGGATTGCAGTATTTACTAAAATATACTTTGAAGTTTTTTGCATTCCAATTACAACTGGAAGCATAGGAACCTTTGCCTCTGCATAATCGTCTTTAATCTTCATGGCTAGACACCAAAAGTGAGAAGGGGTCCAGACAAAAACCAGAAATCCAACTAAAAATCCTAAAATGTCCATTGAACCTGTTGCAGCAGCCCACCCTGCCATTGATGCAGCACTTCCTGCAAATCCGCCTATGACAATATTTGATGAATTTAATCGCTTTAGCCAAATAGTGTAGATTACTACATAGAAAAATATTCCAAGTGCAATAAAAAATGTAGAAACTAAATTTAATGTTAAAGCAGCATAAATAACAGAAGTTACACTTACACCTAGACCATAAACTAAAACGTTTCTTGCTTTCATCCTGCCAGATGGAATTGGTCTAGTGCTAGTTCGTTTCATCAGAAGATCAATATCTTTATCATAATAGTGATTCAATGCACTAGACCCAGCAGAAGCAAGGGAACCAGCAATGATGATGTGTAATAATCCCATGTAATCTAGTTCTGGGCCAATTAATTTACTGGCTGCAAACATAGAGGTAACTGCAGTAATTACAAGTAAAACCACTATTCGTGGTTTGGAAATTTCCAGTATCTCTTTAGCGCCCAATTCGCTTTTAGCGGATTTAATAGGCATTTTAATCTATTCTATATTGAATTATAATTTCATGCAACTCGTTAAAATTTTATTAAAATTGGATTATTTCCACCACAGTGTTTTAGTAAAAGGATGATGTTATACTTTTGATAAAGTTGGTGACAAAATATGGACTGTGAGGGTTTAGAAAAATCACTATCAAAAATATTAGTAAGAGATATCATGAGTAATTCACTAATATCTGCAGATCCTTCTACAACTGTATATCAAATAGCAAAGTTAATGGAAAAGGGTGGAGTTGGAGCCATAATAATGAAGAAGGATAACATACCAGCTGGAATAATTACAGATAGAGATTTTGCGATTAAAATTGCATCACAAAAATTACCTTTAGACACTCCTGTTCATAAAGTTGCATCATATCCTTTGGAAACAATCAATGCAAATGAATCGATTTTAGTTGCTGCAGATTTAATGTCTTCAAAAAAAATTCGAAAGCTAGCAGTTGTCGAAAATAATAAGGTGGTTGGCATCGTTACGTCAACTAATCTAGTAAATCAATTAGCGTTAAAGAAAAATAATTAGTGAAAACTATCTTATAACGTACAAAAATTTTGAGGGTCTTGTTTCAATTTTGCTAGTGCACTTAATTCAAAATCATGCTTAACCTTTACATAATACTAAAAATACGATATCAATAGAGAAAAATGAAAGATAAATTTCCAGATCATAAAGTAAACAATGAAGTGGTCAATACCTTAAACCAAATAATGCCCAAAATACCAAGTATGCGGTGGGGTGCACTAACTAACATTCTCCCAACAAATGCCAAGATAAAACAGATGAATAGGCTTTTGCCTCATGATAAAAAATGGCATCTATTATTTGAGGAAAATGATCAAGTAAATGTAGATGGGGTTACAATTAGACGAAAGACTTTAGACTCTATGACCTAAGAATAGTGTCTAAATGTTCTACCAGTTGAAAAAAATAATTTGTTAAATTACCTGAAAATATGAATAAAGTGTTCTTTGAGATTTTTCTTTATATTCGCTAGTTTTCTTGCAGATCTAGTAGTTTCAAAAGAATTAAGTATCTCAGAAATTCCAGCTAGCACGAATGAGTAACTGGGATCTAATGATGCCTGGAATGGGACTTACGGCTATTGGAATTGCGGGTGTTTTCATCGCATATTCTGGAATTGCACATACATTTGTTGATGGAATGCATGCACTTACTGGCCTTACCATGTTCATTGGCTTAATTTTCTTGTCTGCGGGGATTTTAGAAGGGGGGGTCTCAACAAGTAACAAAGCAAAAGCTACAACATTAGTAATCATATCAATTGCGTTATCTTTTGGAATGGTTGCAGTTGCAATTAATACAATTTCAACAGTACCAGTATTTGCCGGAATTATGCTGATTATTGCAATTCCTGCAATTTTAATTTCTTATGTTGCCATGAAATATCCAATTTATGCAAAACCTGTATCAATAATTTTCATTTTAGGTGCACTTACAGGAGTTTCAGCATATGTTGGATTTGGTTTTGTTGGCCCTGAACCATATCTAATTGGAGAAGAAAAAGCAATTGGAGAAATAGTTGAAGAGGTTACGGTGCCAATAACTGCACAGTATGCAATTTCCATTCTTCCAGATTCTTCAATACAAGGAAACCCAGATTATAAACCAGATGTGGCCAGTGTCATAAAAGGAGACGTAATTGAATGGACAAATAATGACAAGGTGGTACATACAGTTACAAGCTCAATTGATACTGGCGAAACATTTGATTCAGGTTTAATAGATCCAACTTCGAAATTCATCCTTGATACTTCATCACTTGCTTTAGGAGAATACGAATACATGTGTATAGTTCATCCTTGGATGATAGCATCCATAGTAATTGAAGAACCAAAAGAACCTGTAATAATAGATGTCAATATTCCGAAAGGAGCTAGCACCGAAAAGATTGGTCAGACTTACTATGATCCACAAGACATTACTGTACCTATTGGAACTACTGTAAAATGGAATAACAATGATGAGATAATGCATACAGTAACTAGTGGGACTTCAGAATCAGGGCCAACAGGGATATTTGATTCTGCTATTCTTGATGCTGGTTCATCATTTGAGCATACATTTAGTTCTGCTCAAACAGTTGATTATTATTGTATTGTACATCCATGGATGGCAGGTTCAGTCACTGCTGAATAGTTTTGAAATTAGTTTTAACTGAAGAACAACGAGATTTTCTTTTTAAAGAAGCTATGGATAAGAAGCCAAACGAATCATGTGCTCTATTGTTTGGAAATACAGAAAACGATAAACTAGTTGTCAGAGATGTATTTCTTGCAAAAAATATCGATGAGTCACCGATAAATTTTACAATCTCTAATCAGCAATTGATTCTTGGCTATAAAGAAGCTGAAGAAAAGAAATTAGAAGTAATCGGTATTTTTCATTCCCATCCTGACTCAGAGCCATATCCCTCTGAAACGGATAAAAAATTTATGGAGATCAACCCTGTTCCGTGGGTAATTTTTTCAAACATTACACAGAGTTTCAAAGCTTACATGTTTGAATCTAAAGTAATAGAGATTCCAATTATTTGATAGTATTTTTTTTCCTAAAAGTAACCTTGGTTCCATTTTTTAATTCTGATAAAATTTTCTTGTTACCATGTATTATTTTTCCAATAATATTAACTGGCGAATACGGCCTAATCTCATTCTTACCTCCTATAGGAGTTGGTCCATAAAATAAACAGATTGCCTTACCTGTGGGCCAATAGGCTACATCAAACAATTCCACTGTAGGTTTAGCATTTTCTTCCCCCACATCTATTTGAGATTCATCAGTATAGACCTCCTCGCCCCACAAATTCGTTCCTATTGTAAAAGGTAAGTTTTTTAGAAATGATTTTACTGTTTTTGGAGACAAAGTATCATCTAATTCTAAATCTATGTTATTTAATTTTGGAATTTCAACTTCAATCTCATGTTTCATAATAGGGATAATTCTTTGAAATAAATATCCCTTACTTTCAATATATGATATGGAAATTCATGTATATGATACATACGTCAAGGCAGCCGATGGCCATACAATGCATTTTGATGTAATCACAAACAAACAAGACCATGAAAAAGCAATCGATTACGCAAAAAAGTGGCTATCATCCATAGGAGAAGGAGATGCCAAAGTTACAACAGAAGAATGCCAATTTTGTCATTCTCAGGGTGCTCCTGAACCTGTTGCGCAGGCAATTGAAAAAGATGGATTTTTCATCCAAAAGATGGAAGGCTGTCCATAAATTTTTTTTAAATTTCCTAAAAAAATATTAAAAACTTTTTTTATGAAGACATTATAAAATAATATATGGATTTACATCCCTATGCAAGATTATCCATTGAAGGAGATAAAAAAACTAGATGGGTATGTGGTTGCTTTGAAACAGTTGATGGTTTCTTTAAATTCTGTTCAGAACATAATAATTCACTCAAAAAAGCAATAAAATCTCAAATCGATTATCTTGACATGACTATAATAATTGATGAAAAAAAGTCAGAAGATTCATTGACCTAGTATTATTAGTCCAAAGAATATAGGTACAAATACAATTGCGATGGTGTTGAGTAGTTTTATTACCGTATTTAATGCAGGGCCTGCAGTATCCTTGTAAGGATCTCCGATTATATCACCTACTACTGCAACCTTGTGTTCCTCACTACCTTTTTGCCCTTTAATTTCAATGAATTTTTTTGCATTATCCCAAGCACCGCCAGTATTTGCTAGATGATATGCAAGAGGAATCCCAGTCACTACAGCCCCCATTAATAGGCCTACTACAGATGGCGGCCCTAAAATAATTCCAAGAATTATCGGAGCCGCAATTGCTATTGATGCAGATTTCCATAGTTCTTTAATGGAAGCTACTGTTGCAATATCAACACATTTTGCATAATCGGGTTTTGATTTCCCAGTTAAAATTTCGGGATCATTTTTGAATTGACGTCGAACTTCATCAACTAATTTTGAAGCTGCTCTTGATACACCATTAATTAATTGTCCAGTAATAATGAATGGAATTAATCCACCTACTAAAAGTCCTACAATTAGAGTTACATTTGAAAGGCTATAATCAAAAACGGTATCAAATACATGTGCTGCTTCAAATTGAAATGCTTGAATCATCGCTAACGCTGCTAATCCAGCACTTGCTATAGCAAATCCTTTGGTAACTGCTTTTGTAGTATTACCAACTGCATCAATTTCATCAGTTATTTTTCGATTTTCTTCACCCATTCCAGTCATCTCTACGATTCCACCTGCATTATCAGCAATAGGCCCAAATGCATCTATACTCAGAACAATTCCGGCCAGACTTAACATTGCCATAGCAGTAAGTGAAGTTCCAAAGATTCCATAAAGTAGAGATTGAGAAGGATCCGGTGACGCAGAATATCCTAGTGCAAATGATACAATTATTGCTATAATCAAGGCAATCATAAATGGTCCTGTTGACTGCATTCCTTTGATTATTCCAGTTAATGTTAGAGATGCATACCCCCATTTTGCAGAATCTGCAATTTCTCTAACTGGTGGAAATTTGTAGCTTGTATAGTAATCAGTAATTCTTTGAATTATAGGAACTAGTACAACGCCAATTACTGTACAACCAAACAGAGAATATGCTAGATTCGTTTGACCAAGATACAAATAAGTAAAGACAAAATTTAATGCGATTGCAACTCCCGCTGAAATAAAAAAAGCTCTGTTAAGTGGTTTCATGACATCGGTAATTTTCTTAGTACCTATAGACGCAGCACCAATTATTGATGCAATCATGCCTGATGCTCCAATTAAAATTGGATACAGAAAATTCTCAGGAGAGCCAATTAGTGCAGCAATCAGGAGTGATGCAAGAATAGTTACAATATAGGACTCGTACACGTCTGAACCCATCCCTGCTGCATCACCTACATTATCACCCACATTGTCTGCAATTGTAGCAGGATTCCTTGGATCATCTTCAGGGATATTTGCCTCAACTTTTCCAACCAAGTCTGCAGCCATATCTGCAGCTTTTGTAAAAATACCTCCTCCAATTCTAATGAAAAGTGCAATAAGGCTAGCTCCTATTCCTACTCCTGCAATGGTAATTGGATCAGGGTAGACAAGATATAGTAATGTAATTGCTAAGAGGGCCATAGCTGGAACAGCTAAACCAACTGTAGCCCCACCCCTAAATGCTAAAGCAAATGTTTTCCCAAGACCAGTTTGAGTAGCATTCGCTGAACGTACTGCAGCCTTGACAGTGATTTTTAATGAGATTATTCCAGCTACTGCGGAAAGGCCTGCACCAACTGCAAAGGCAATACCATTTGATAATTGAAGAAATACACCAATAATTATAGATAAAGCAATAGCAATAGGAATAATAATTTTCATCTCTCGTTTCAGAAAAGCAGATGCGCCAGTTTTTACAGCATTTGAGATATCTATCATCTCTTTTGTTCCTGGTTGTTGTTTAGAGACCCATGCAGCAAAAAAAGCGGCTACAACAAAAGATACAATGGCAGCTCCTATAGGCAGAAGCTCTTGGATTTCCATTTTATATCTGCATGCCTATTTGTGTTAAATATAAATCATTGATAGAAAAATAGTGGAATCTTCATTTTCTTTTTTTGTAAGGAGGAAAAGTTTTTCCTTTTAGTCCTTGTCTTACAAGTTTGTTAAATCTTTTTCCATGACTTAGGTATGGGAATCGCATGTGAATTAGCTCATGTACAATTGTATTATCTAATGATTTGTCATCAGAGATCTTCTTAATATTTATGAAAATTAAGTTTTGTTGTAAATAAGATACCCCATAGTATTTGTATGCAGAAGTTCTCCTTCCTTCTGTTATTTCCTTTGGCATATCTAAAACCTCTCTTGTGGTAAGTAGGACTTTTGGTTCTGGAATAGAGAATCTATTAGAATAAATTCCAACCCTCTCAAATATTTCAAGTTTAATTTCAGGATCTAACTTCATGTAGACTTTTTATCAAAACATAGTATATCGATAAATGTCAATTCTAGCTTCAAAGTTTGTTCATTTTGATTCGTTTAAAATGAATCAATAGGGTCAGAGATATTAGTAGTGTAATCATTAATCATACAGCCACCGTCTCATCATACCCCATTAATTCATAGAATCAAGTATTAATTGTGTTTTTTTTCTTATTTTATCTTCAATTTGAACTATAACTAGACCTTCATTTGGTTGTCCATACATTACAACAGAATTGTTTGGGGCGTAAAGGCAAACTGGGATTACTAATAGATCCTCTTCACCATTGATGATAATTCTTACAGGTAGTTTTGATTTAAATGAATTTTTTATGGCAGCAATACTTTCAATAGTGATTTCTCCAGCAGGGTTATTACAGGATATGAGTGTGGTTACCATATCTATTGAGGGGGATTCTCGCTTGGATCTTTTTTCTAAAGTATCAATTATTTGCAATGATGGGGTAATTCCAAATTTTAACATCTTGTCAGTAGTTGCATCACCAACTGTTATGATAAAGGAGTCAGATCGGATATACTTCAAAACATTTTCTTTAGTTACTTGGTTATCAGGTAGAAGAATTCCTAAAGGGGTTTTTAGTGACTTACGAAGATTTTCTGATAATTTCACAAGAATCTTTATTCCTAGTTTGTTGAAGGTGTGGCTTCTGTTTTCATTTCTTCTTGAAGCTTTGCTGCAAGAATACTGCATTGTGCTGCAATATTTTTTGCAGTTTTTCTAAAAGCTTCAGCACTAGGGGATTGAGGGGCTGTGATCATTACTGGCTTTCCTTTATCAGAGCCTTCCATGATACCAGAATTAAGAGGAATTTCTCCAACAAATGGGATATTATATTTTTCACTAATTTTTTTTGCTCCACCTTGACCAAAAATATAGTGACTTTCATTACAGTTAGGACAAACAAAAGAGCTCATATTTTCTACAACACCAAGAATTGGAACATTAAGTTTATTGAACATTCCAAGTGCTTTAACAGCAACATTGCTTGCTACATCTTGAGGGGTTGTTACAACTAGGATTCCAGTAATTGGAATAGTTTGAGCAAGAGTTAATGGTATATCGCCTGTTCCTGGAGGAAGATCTACAATAAGATAATCAAGATCACTCCAGTTTGTATCAACTAAAAATTGTTTTAAGATTCCAGAGATAATTGGCCCTCTGTAAATTGCTGCTTGGTGTTCTTGTTCGGCAAAAAATCCAAATGAAACAACTTTAAGTCCGTGTGACTCTGCAGGTTGAAGTTTATTGTTATCTACTTCCATGTTAACCTTATCCATACCTAGCATCAGAGGGATACTTGGACCGTATACATCTGCGTCTAGTAAACCGACCTTAGCACCGGTTTGAGATAATGCTAATGCTAAATTAAGAGAAACAGTTGATTTTCCTACTCCGCCCTTTCCACTTGCCACACCAATGATGTTTTTCACTGTTGCCATTGCAGTATCTGCATCAAGTGAACGGCCTTCCATAACTTTTGCAGTAACTTTAAGATCAAAATTATTAATTCCATCAAGTTCACCAATGACTTTTCTCACATCATCTTCGATTTCTACGTTGAAAGGACATGCAGGGGTAGTTAACTCAAGGGTAAATTTCAAGTTACCAGAGTTTAGTTCCAAATCTTTTATCATACCCATAGAGACAATATCTTTTTTAAGATCAGGATCAATTACAGTACTGAGTTTTTCTAAAACTTGATCAACACCAACCATGGATAAAAAAACCTATTTACATTATTTAAAGATAAGTCAGCTTATTCCAAAACTGGAGAATAATTAGGCCTTTTTTTTTGAATTTTATACTAGAAGATATAAAAAAATTAGTAATTTTTTACCCAAAGATTCATAAATTCAAATATTTCAATGACTGCACAGTTGTTTTCTATATCTACCTTACAAGATGTTGTCAGAATTCCACCAAGCTTGTTTGGCACCACACTCAAGAAGGCTGCACTAAATATCTTAAAGTCAAAATACGAAAGTATGATCAATGCAGATTTGGGATACATCATAATGATTATGGATGCAAAGGTTGAATCGATGGGAAAAATGATTGCGGGGGATGGTGGAACTTATCACATTGTAGAATTTGATGCTTTAACATTTTATCCAAAACTTCAGGAAATTGTACAGGGAGAGCTTGTCGACATTACAGATTTTGGAGCTTTTGTAAGGATTGGGCCTACGGATGCACTTTTGCATCTATCACAGGTAATGGATGATTATCTAAAAAGTGATGTTCAGTCAGGAATCATACTTGCTAATCAGAGTGGTCGAACTTTAAAAGTAGGTTCTACAATACGAACCAGAATTACTGCTGTATCATTAGGAAAAGCGGCATCTATGGGAAAGATTGGAATTACATGTAGACAACCATTTTTGGGAGCAGACGAATGGATTGCTGAAGAAATTAAAAAATCAAGTGATATAAAATCTAGTGAAAAAACTAAAGAAAAAGAAGCTGACAAGCAAAAAAAACCAGTTGAAGTAAAGGAGAAGTAGTCATGGTTAGAGAAATGGCATGTAGAAAGTGCAAATATGTTACTGTTGGAAAAGTTTGTCCCGTTTGCAAATCATCAGATCTCACACCGGACTGGAATGGAGTAGCATTTATTGTAGATCCGCAGACTTCACACATTGCCAAAACTTTGGGAATTAAAGAAAAAGGAAAATACGCATTAAAGGTAACATAAGTTGGACAAACGTCCAAAAAAAGAACTTGCAAAATTTTTATCTGAAGATTTAGGAAAAGGAGACATTACAACCAATCTCCTACCGAGAAAAAAAATAAAGGCTAGAATAATTTCAAGACAAGATGGAATTATTGCGGGAGTAAATTATGTAAAAGAGATTTTTTTATCTAAAGGATGCACGGTACGAATTATCAAAAAAGATGGGGATAAGACAAGATCAAATCAAACAATATTAGAAATAACAGGTTATGCTAAATCAGTTCTTCCTTGCGAAAGAACAGCTCTGAATTTACTATCAAGAATGAGTGGAATTGCAACAAAAACTAAAAAACTTGTTGAGAAAATTAATACTGTAAATTCTAAAGTAAAACTTTATGCTACTAGAAAGACTGCGCCTGGATTACGTTTTTTTGATAAAGAAGCAGTAAAAATTGGAGGGGGAGAAAAACATAGAATGTCATTAGATCAAATGATAATGATAAAGGATAATCATCTAGCTATTGCAGGTTCATTGCCAAGATTGATTATCAAAGCTCGAAAAAAGTATAAAAAAATAGAAGTTGAAGTTGAGAATCAGGAAGATGCACTTTTGGCAGCAAGTACAGGAGTAAACATAATTATGCTCGATAATTTTTCTCCAAAAGAAATTATCAATACAGTTAACAGATTAAAAAAATCTAAACTTCGTAAGCGTGTTAAACTAGAAGCGTCGGGAGGAATTAATGAAAAAAATGTTATGAAGTATGCTAAAACTGGAGTAGATATGATTTCTATTGGAGAAATTACAAATGCAGTTACTGGAATAGATTTTAGTTTGGAAATACCATGAAGAAAGGGTTAATTGTTATATTGAATAGTTATACAATTAATTCATGATTGATTCAATTGGCGGCAAAGTAGTAATGGTATCCAATCAAGCGGCTGCACTGGAATTCTATATAAATAAACTTGGTCTTCAAAAAAAAATAGATATGCAATTTGGGCCTATGCGATGGCTAGAAGTAGCGCCACCAAATTCTGAAAGTACAATTTCATTGATGGAACCAAATCCACAAATTATGTCACCCGAAGTTGCTAATGCTGCTAAGAGATCAATTGGCACACCAACAGGGGTATGGTTTTACACAAACGACATTCAAGGAACTTTTGCAGAACTAAAAGCAAAAGGTGTGAATGTATCTCAACCACAAAAACAAGAATGGGGTGGGACAATGTGTACCATTAAAGATCAGGATGGAAACGAATACCAACTTATTTCAACGCCTGAACTTCCCAAGTAATTATTTAAAAAAAATTAATTAATAGAAAGCATTCTTTCAATAGCAAGTCTAGCCTTATTTGCTATTTCACTAGGAACCTTAACTTCGTATTTGTCTTCCATCAATGAGTTGTAAACCTTTTCAGGAGTAATCATTTTCATGTATTGGCATTCAGCTTTTTCTGAGGCAGGAACAAAGGTTTTTCCGGGATTTTGTTGTCTCATCCTGTATAGAATTCCTGTTTCTGTAGCTACAACAAATTGTTGTGCATGGGAATTTTTTACATAATTCATCATGCCCTCAGTTGAGAGAATTTGAACCTGTCTGTTTTTGTAATCACCAGATGCTACATCATACATCATTGATGTGGTACAACTACATTCAGGATGTATGACAAATTCAGCATTAACAAGATCATCGAGTTTTTTGCGCACATCAGAGGAACTAATTGCGGCATGTACATGACATTCACCTGCCCAGATTGACATATTTTTTCGTCCCGTCATTTTTGCAACATAAGAACCCAAGAACATATCGGGTAGAAAGAGAATTTCTTTATCTTCTGGAATTGCTTTAACTACATTAACTGCATTTGATGAAGTACAACAATAATCAAGTTCTGCTTTAATCTCAGCTGTGGTGTTAACATAACCAACGGAAATTGCATTTGGATGTTCTTTTTTCCATTTTCTTAAATCGTTTACAGTAATAGAATCAGATAGAGAGCATCCAGCTTCTAAATCAGGTATTAGGACTTTTTTCTCAGGGCTAATTATTGCCGCAGTCTCTGCCATAAAATGAACCCCACAAAACAATATTGTCTTGTTTTCTACCTTAGCTGCTTGTCTAGATAGATTTAGAGAGTCACCTACAAAATCAGCTACATCTTGAACATCAGGTACTTGGTAGTTATGCGCCAAAATTACTACATCTTTTTGTTTTTTGAGTCTAAGAATTTCTTCTTTTAGCTGTGTTGTATGTTGAACGAGCATGATCAATAGAATTAGTTATTTAACAATTTAAAGAATAAGATGAGATCATAAAAATTCATAAAAACTGGCAATGATGGCAATTCTTGCCAAATTACGTACCTATGGAAATACCATCAAGGCAGTATTGTTTTAGTGTTTGAATGGCAGAAAGGATTGCTAGTCTACTTGTCTTTGGATTATCAGAGTCAGGTAAATTTTCTACTGTTATAGATAATTTTCCAAATTTTCCATTAGCTAAAATGTTATGTGTGTTTTTATCTGTACTAGGATCTGCCACAATCATTACTTTGGTATTTTTACTACCTAATCCGGTAAGGCTAAGTAGTGCAGCGACATTGATGTTTGCTGGAAATAGTTTAACTGCTTCAAATGCATTGCCTTCAAAAATAGTAGTTTGTTTTTTAATAGAATCTAAATTGATGTTAGAGTTTTCAAAAAAATTTGCGCCTTTGAAAGATTTTGGATGTTTTGTAGTAACTAGAGTTAATGAGGTGAGTTCGTCTTTGACTGATTTTATTGCATCCAGACCTGCAATAGCACCAGATGGAAGAAGGATTTGTTTTTTAAATTCTTTACAGGCCTCGTATAGTACTTCAAAAATTGATTCATCTAATAATGCACCAACGCTCATTATCATCATGTCTTTTTTATTTTGTAAGATGGATAGTGCTACATCTTTTACTGCTTGTTGGGAAGCAGCTTCCACTACTAGATCGATTGGGCCAGATGATAAGAGGTGTGAGTTTTCAACTATAGTTGGTTTATTTTTTAGTTTTGAGACTAACTTATTTGATGATTCTTTTGATTGATCATAGATTTGGGTAAGTTGAGCTGGAATTGTCCCTGAATCTATAGCTAGTGCTATCTGAGTTCCTATCACTCCGCATCCTAAAAGGCCAATTTTCTTCATGTAGCACAATTTAGAGATTTCTTGTAATTAATTGTAGTCCATTATTAGCTAAAGTTTTGTATAACCTAAAGATTTTATTTAATCCAACAAAGTATTCGTGTGCTAAATACAGTATACAAAGATGCTATAAAAAATAGAAATCAAATGCTTTCAGTCTTAAAAGGGCCAAAATTTGAACAAATATTACAAAAAGCAAAGGAAAACTGGATAGATTATTCACCTACCAAAGAGCAAATAGTCACAGCCGGGATTGACAGTAGTTTTAACAACACCAAATTTCAAGGAATTGAGCTTTGGGCAGTTACCGCAGTAGCGATTAAATCAAATGGTGAAGTCTTGGCAGATTGTCACGACTCTGGGTTAGGTTCTGATATTGAGCTTTCCAGAATTGCAAGTAAGATGGAAATTGAGGCGTGTGAGCAAAGTGTAGATTTAGTTGATTTAGTGCTAATGGATGGGTCACTTCACTCTCAATTTATGACACGGCAATCATCGTTGGATACTGCAATAGTAAAATCTATGAAAAAAAATGACAATGTTATTTTTATTTCAAAGACATCAAACACCAAAAAACAGTTTGAGAGGTTGGGTTCACTTGCAGGAGATATTTTTTATTATAATCACGTGACTAAAAATTCAGGATTTAGTAAAACTTTTGTTGAAAAAAAATATGGTAAAGATAAAATTATTTCATCGACCTTTGTTAGACTTAGCGATTCAACTCCTATAATCAAGCTTGAATTCTTGGGAGAAAATCATGATCAATATGATATAAAATCAGTAATGAATAAAATATTCACCAATAGTGTCGGAGGATATCCTTATGCGCTAAAACTAGCACACAATAACTGTAAAATTTCCGACAGGGAACTTTCAAAGATGGTAAGTCTTTTGGGGCTAAGCAATGAAGTCGGTTCAAGGGAGGTTTTAGGTTGAATATTGGATACGTGATTGGGGAATCAAAACCTACCTTCGTCACTGCACTTGCATCTAGGCCTGTATCAGTAGGGGAGTACCTCATAATTGATTCAGATGAGGGGAGAATTTTAGGCTTAGTTGAAAAGTCGTCAGTGTCTAGTGCAGCGTTTGCTGATGTTCGTAATTTTGATGAGGCCACAGAAAGTATAGAGATTGCGGAAATCAATAGAAGAGACAAAACTTACACGGTACATATTGGAATTTTGGGATTTTTAGATAATCTTCAAAGGGGTCAATCAATAATTCCTGCAGTGCCACCTATCCCAGGTACTTCCATCATAGAACCAACAAAACAAGATTTGGAAACAATTTTTAGTCCTTCAAAAGATGGCTGGATAAAAATAGGTAGTCTTCTTCGAAACAAAACAATTGATGCGCGGGTTAATCTTGATAAAATTGTTTCAAGACATTTGGGAATTTTAGCAATGACTGGAATGGGAAAAAGTAACCTTGTATCATTGTTAACAAAAGAAATAGCAAAGATTAAAGGAACTGTTGTAATTTTTGATTACCATAATGATTATACTTCACTTAACATTCCAAAAATTAATGTCATTGACGCAAAAATTAATCCACGGCTTCTTGATCATGAACAACTTTCTGAAGTTTTAGAGATTAGAGATAGCGCAAATGTTCAACAAAGAGTCTTGAGAATGGCTTTTACCAATAAAGTAAAAGAATCAAAAGAATTTTGGGCAAAACTTGAAGAAGAAGTTGATTTCATTGTAAATTCAGAAGATAAAAAATTCAAAGAATATAAAAATTCTGCATATAGAGTACAAGATATAATTGATGAAGCCCAGAGAAGATTTGGAGAAATTTTAGATCCTGATATGGGAGATCCAATAAGTTTTATCAAAGAAGGACGAGCAAATATTTTGAATATTTCAGAACTTAGTGAAAAACAGGCTAATGTTGCATTAGCATTTTACCTGCAACAGATTCTCAAAGATAGAAAAGATGCAAGTTTAGCAAGACATGGTAAATCAAAAAAAATTGGAATCTACAGATTCAATTCACCAATCTTTGTGATAATTGAAGAGGCACATGTATTCATTCCAAAGGAACATGATACTGCTGCCAAATATTGGGCCGCAAAAATAGCTAGAGAAGGTCGTAAATTTGGTATGGGTTTAGGAATAGTATCTCAGAGACCACGAAGTGTGGATTTGAACGTGCTTAGCCAAATGGGGTCATTTGCCATAATGAAAATAATCCAAGAAGATGACCAACGCCAAATTGCGTCAGCTACCGAATCTACTAGCCGTGAGCTAATCAGTCAGCTCACTTCACTCAATGTGGGGGATTCTGTCATGGTAGGCCAATGGGTAAATCTTCCATCCCTAGTCCATGTTGAAGAAGTAAAAGAGAAGATAATGGGGGGCGACCAAAGTGCAGTAAGTGAATGGGCAAAAGCTGAAAAAATAAGTGAGATTGCAGTAGAATCAACTCAGCAATTAGTTCAAAAAGATCTGTTGTTGGATTAAATGATATTCTCACATATTTCAGATATGCATCTTGGTCTTGCACAGTATGATTCAGAAGAAAGAGAACAAGATGTATACGATGCATTCAATCAAGCAATCGACATATCAATAAAGGATCATGTTGATTTTGTTATTTTTGCCGGAGATATTTTTCATTTCCCAAATCCTAATGGAACTGCAATAGTTCAAATGGCAAATGCATTAAAACGATTAAAACAAAATGAAATTAATTCATTTTTCATATTAGGGGAGCATGATATTAGTAGAATCCGTACAACACCAATTCCTTATGTATATCATAATTTAGAATTTTCACAATATATCGGTCAAGGAAAACCAATAGAATACAAAAACATACTTTTGGCAGGATTTGACAAGATGAGAAAAAGTGAGATACCACAATTTGAACAAAAGTTTTTAGAGATTGATAAAATTGCACGAACCCATTCAGGGCATAAGATTCTTGTATTACATCAAGGAATAACTGAATTTAACAAGTATGCGGGAGAATTATTGTCAACGGATCTTCCAAAAAACTTCACATACTATGCAATGGGTCATCTTCATGATCATGACATTAGGGAATTTAGTCATCTAAATGGTCCAATTGCATATCCTGGCTCTATAGAATTAACAACAAGTGAAGGAATCAAGGAAACAAAAAAAGGATTCTTCCAGGTGGATATTTCTGGTACAGAAGCAAAATCAAATTGGATAGAAATTAAGACAAGACCACAGTTTTCATTCAAGATAATATATGATGATCTTATCAAATCAGTAGATGAAATTGCAAAAAAACTTGTGAATTTTGAACGCAAGCCCATAGTTGAGCTGAAAATACATGGGGAAAAAATAGAAACAGAGGTAATTCAGACTCAAATTTCACGTCTAAATTCTCATTCTTTGAGATGTTTTTGGAGTATTATCAATAAGGAGAGTGTCGACTCATCTGTCTTCTTGGAGAGGCCTAACATGATTGATGAAGAATTATTCAGACTTTCAGTAGAAGCTCTCGATTCAGAACAGCTTGCGTCTTTTGCAGTAAAAGAATTACTACCATTATTATCTTCAAGGCAGCATAAAGATGCTACACAGATAGTAATTGAAGACTATAAGAGATTCAAAAAGGAAAAACAGAAATGATTACAGCAGTGGAATTAGGAAACTTTCTATCGCATTCAGATACAACACTAGAATTTGATAAGGGGGTAACTGTATTTGTTGGTAATAATGGTGCAGGAAAATCAAGTGTTATTGATGGAATTACATTTGCTTTGTTTGGGCAACATACCAGAAAATCAAATAAGGGTTTAATCAAAAGAGGAACAAATCAAGCATATGCTAAAGTTACTTTTGATGTAAATGGTAAAAAATATCAAGCAGAAAGAAAGATCGACACAAAAGGAGGATTAGCAGCTAAATTTTCTGAAAATGTTAATGGAAATTGGATTCAAATTGCAGCTGGGGAAAGAAAACAGTTTGGAGAATCAATGACATCGGAAGTAGAAAAGAAGATAGGATTAAATTTTGAAAAATTAAAGATTGCATCCATTGTACAGCAGGGAGAGCTAAATGCAATTATCAAAGCAAAACCTAAAGAGTTTAAGGAACTTCTTAATGCAATAATTGGTATTGACAAATTAGATGTTGCTGCAGAAGCAATGAAAATTATTTACAAAGACTTTCGGGAAAAAATAAAAAAAGATTTAGGTTATGATGATACACAAATTGAAATTTTATCAAAAGATTTAGAAAAATTTCATAATGAATTAAAGGAACTAAAACCACTCAGGCAAGAATTTTTAGTAAAAAAAGATCAATATGAAAAAGAAATTGTAGAGCTAAGAACAAAGTTTGAGATCGAAGCCCCAAAGATTGATAAAATAAACCAGCTAGAATCATTAAAAAATGAACTTTCGACATATGCAAAAGCAGCAATTAAAGAAATCCATCACGAAATTAATGAAAAAGAGCGTAAAATTAGAGAATGTGAAGGGTGTTTTGAAGATGTTGAACTAAAACAAAAACTAGAAACAAAACAGAAAAATGTGGAAGAAGGAATTGTCGACTCTCAAAAAGAAATTAAAAAATTAACAAATCAAAAAATATCTCTGATTGAAAAACAGTCTCTAGCTACACAACTTCAGCTCAAAGACAACAAATGTCCTGTCTGTGATTCTATTGTTGATAAATTAAATCCATTGTTTGAAGAGAGACATCTAAAGGAGGAAATAGCTAAAGTTGAAAAAACGATTAATGCGTTAGAAAAAGAGGTTGAAATTTATAATATTGAACGAAGCGAGGTTTCTGAAAAACTTCAAAAAATAAGAGAATCCCAAGCAATACTTCGAGCCCATTCAATAAAAGATCACGAGCAATTAAAAGCAATACAAATAGAAATTGAATTAAAGAAAAAAAATACTCAAAAAATTCCACTTACAATAACATCTGGAAATTTAATTGAAGTTGCTGAACTTGATTCACATACAAAAATACTTTTTAGTTCAATTTCTAAACTAGAACAAGAAACAAAAGGATTTGATGAGACTGTATTTAAAAATCTCAAAAATTCTATGATTAATAAGCAAACTAATCTTTCAGAGATTGACCAAAAGTTAGGTGGAGTGTCTGAAAACATAAGTAAAAATGAATGTCAGATAAAAATAATTGAAAATGTGATAGTAGAACTCAGAGTTGTAAGAAATTATTCTAATGAACTTAATTCTATACAAACCAATGTCTTTAACAGAGACGGACCGGTAGCAACAAGTCTTCGTTCATGGGCACTAAATACAATTTCAATAAGAGCGTCAGAGTATCTTATTTTGTTAAATACAAAAATTCAAAGAATATTGCTTAAAGAAAAAACTAGAGATGTTACAATTACTTGTTTTTCTAGGAAAGAAGTTTTGGATTTAGATTCTCTTAGTGGCGGTGAACAAGTAAGTATTGCACTTGCTTTAAGATTGGGAATGGCAAGTTTACTTGGGGCATCTAATCTTAATTTAATGATTCTTGATGAACCTACAACTCACCTTGATGCTCAACGTAGAAAGGCTCTAGTTGAAGTTTTATCCCAGTTGTCGAATCTGACAAATGCACAAAATCCAATGCAGTTTATTATAATTACTCATGAATCCGAAATCTTTGAGGATTCTAATGTAGAACAAATCTACAAGTTTGAGGCAACAGAACTTGAAAGTAAGGTAACTGCTATTTAGCCACCAGTTAGTTTTGCAAATTTTTCATTTTTGCTTAATTTATCCATAAAGTCAATGTTAGATAATGCAACAACTGCTGATTCTACGACTGGCTTGTCAGGATCATTTAGTGCGTCTTTAAGTGTTGGAATAGCCTCTTTTGAGCCAATTACACCAAGTGCAATTGCAGCCTCATGACGGACAAACATGCTGGGATCATTTTTAGTTGCATCTTCAAGGGGTTTTATCCCACTACTATAACCCATCTGACCAAGTGAAAAAGCTGCTTCATGTCTTACTAGTTCATTTGAATCATTTTTGAGAACTTTGGCAACATGTTGGACTTTATCCTCACCGCCTAAATCAACTAGAATACATGTTGCACGTGTCCGTATAACAAAATCATCATGAACTATTAGTTTTACAAAGTAAGCTGAATCTTTTGCTTCATATTTTTCTTCCATTTCAGAAAAAAGTTTCAATCTGTCTTCAGTAACTACACTCAATTTATCAAAGAATTTTTGTCGCCTATATTATTCTATTAGTTAGATTTTCAACATAGTTATCTATTTAATAGATTTTCAAGCAAAAATTATCGTGAGTGTAAAAATAGGTGAAAAAGCACCAAGCCTCAAAGTTTCACAATGGGTACAAGGATTACCTACTAATTTTGATAAAGAAAAGGATCACATTGTCCTAGTTGAGGTTTTCCAGGTAAATTGCCCAGGTTGTTTTCTTTATGGAATTCCTGAAGCAATTAACATCTACAACAAGTATCATTCTGAAGGAGTAACTGTTCTAGGGTTAGCTACTGCCTTTGAAGATTTTGATAAAAATACCATAGAAAATCTTGAACTTTTAGTAAAAACAGGGGAAGTGATTGGGGATACAAAAGATGGATTGGGACAGTCTGGAAAATTAAACGATAGCAAATTGCCTTACAAAATTCCTTTCCCAATAGGAATGGATTCTTTAATTAAAGAAACTGGCGATATTAATGAATTAAGAATTAGGAATTTTATAAATAAACAAATTCCAGATTTTGATTCCCAGCCAGAAGATTATAGAAACCAAATAATTCATAGAGTCAAGGAATATTTTAAATCCAAAGAATATTCTGCTGGAACCTTTGAAGAGTATTCACTTAATGGGACTCCTTCTACAATTATTGTAGATAGAAAAGGGATTCTTAGAGATGTTTCATTTGGGCAAAATGGAGCAGTAGAACCTTTGATTCAATCTTTGTTAAACGAATAATTACCGAATTTTTTTGTTTTTCTAGCAAAAATTATCACTCCAATTGATGCAAAAATTATCACTAGAATTGATGCAAATAAAACTAAAGGAGTATTGTTAGAAGATTCTGGAAGATAAGTGGCTTCGATAATATCAAGTTTATTTTTCCCAGAGCCTTGAAATTCTATAGTGATAAAGGAAATTTTTTCGCTAGTCTTCCAAATAGGAAAAAGTTCTTGATCATTTAGCATGAAAGTAAAATTTCCATTAATTAGATTTTTTGGAATTTGAATCTCAGCTAAATTATTTTCAATTCCACTGTTAATGTAAAAAGTCAAGCGTTTATCATCACTACTAAATTCTATATCTTCAACATTAAAATTTGAAGTCACATCAATTCGAAAAGCATGTCCGTCAGTTTCAATTGTAAAATCTTGCTTGAGACCTGTTCGATCTGAAATCTGTCCAAATGCGGAAGGGAGAACTAAAAGTAATAAAATGACTGATAAAAATAATTGATGCATCTTTAGCTACGCAGGAATTAATCTTTTGCGCAACTCTTTATCTTTAGCAATTCTTGGATGAGAGGGATCAGCTAAAATAACTTCATGCCAATAATACATTCCATCTTTGTAAAGATAATAAGAACCAAGTAATTTCATATTTGGATGTTTTTCTAAAACTCTACGTTCAGCTACCTCTTTCATGCTCACGTCTGCCTTGATTCTTGTCACACCAAGATGCTTTGGTCGTCTTCCTGCTACTGGTCGTTTCCTTCTCATACCTCCAGTTCCAACACGCATTCGAATAACTATAATTCCTTGTTTTGCCTTATACCCTAATCTTCTTGCCTTCTGAATTCTACTAGGCTTATCAATTCTAGTTAGTGCGTCTTCTTTACGCCAACCTATAGCTTTTTCTCTAAGGCTAGGAGCATTGGCCTTCCAAAGATTTAACCAAATTAGGTCCTGATTACGAGGCATATCGCCACTAAGAAAATCCCCTTAATATCTGTAATATGGTATACTTTGTTGGAAAAGTAGATTTTTAATTCATATTTTGTGCTGAATTAATTGATTCGTTGGAAGAATAATTATGAAGGTAGTCGGATTTGATTTTACAGTAATAGTTCCACCATGTTGTTCTATTATGGTTTTACATATTGCTAAACCTAAACCTGTTCCATTAGTTTTAGTAGTAAATAATGGATCAAATATTTTTGGAATTATTGATTTTGGAATCCCAGATCCAGTGTCTTCAATTTCTAATTTTATTGAATCATTATTGCTACTTAATCTGAATTCTATTCTACCCTCTTCCCCTATTGCTTGAATGCTGTTAGTTAAGATATTGGAAAAAACGGCTTCAAGTTTTCTAAAATCACAATTAATTTTAAAATCATCTGTTGGTTTAATTATTTCAATTTGTTTAGGTACATCAATTGAATCTATTGCAGAGTCTATTAGAGGACCAACGAGCGTTTCATTGAGGTCTAAATCTGTAATTCTTACAAAACCCAAAACATCATTAACTAAATGTATTATTCTAAGTAACGATCTATCAATTCTAGCATTATACTCTAATCGTTGTTTTACTTCCATCTTTGGTTTTTCTTTCATGATACCATGTGCAGTTTTAATGACTGATAGTGGATTTCGTAAATCATGTGCAAGACGAGATGTAAGCTCACCAATTATAGCCATTTTTTGGGATTTATTTAATGCGTCAGTCCTTAATTCAACTTGCTTTTCTAAATATTTTTTTCTTAACTCTAGATCTTTTTCTGTTTTTGATACATTTAGTAATTGATCTCTAAGCTCACGATTTAATTTATTGTAAGTATTTTCTCTTATTGTAAGTTCTTTATTTTTCTCATCTAATTCATTATTTTTTGTTTCCATAGAATTTGAAAAATCCATTAAAATTTGTACTTTGTTTTGCAAATCTTGGTTTGATTTTACTGCTGCATGTATTTTTTGATTAGAAATTTCAGCAATTTCAATTAATTCTCGTTCTTTTTCTTTAAGACTTTGTTTTGTAATCTCTAATTCATGAAAAGCTTGCGAAGCCACATTTGAAAGCTCTTTAACCATTGAGCTCTCATCTAAGATATCTGTGCTTTGCATATAATTATTATTTAACATAATTCAACATGAACGCATGTCTGTTCATGTAAGACATACAGAAAATTCCTTGAACTAAATGATTAAAATTCGTTTAATCGTTGTTTGTCTTTTTGCAACTACGAGCTAGTCATATTTGATGGAATTAATATTTATGATCTTGGAAAAAAAACATATCAACAGAAAAGAATCATCTATTCCAGAAGATCTCTCAGATTTTAGTGTAATTCCAAAGTCTGATGATGATACATGGTCACGTTTTCAACCAACCATTGGAGAAAAAATTCTTTCTGAAGAAATTTTTTTAATACCTGATAGAGCAATTACTTTTAATAGAAATAAGATTCTGAAAATAGAAGATAATTTTGATAACAAAACAAGGGAGTTCAAAGATAAATTTAGCAACACAGCACAATATTTGAAATTTCTAAATGCACATTTACTTGAAAAAAGAAATTATCTTGATAAAATTGTATCAAAGCAAGATAGATTTGATGATGATATAGCATCCCTAAATCCAAAGTATTCCAGTAAAGAACAACTAGATAGAATGAATTATAATAATTTAAAAGTTAGCGATGTAGAAAAAGTATTAGTAGAAATACAAAATGAACGTGAATTAATTAAACAAAAAATAGAACATTTTTCTAATCAAATTAACCAAGCAAATGTTGAACTTTTAAATAAAGATAAACAGATAGATGAAATAAAATCAGAGATTACACTTGTAGAAACAAGTGAAAATTTACCTCAATCAGATATTAAAAAAGAAGATGAAATGGCACATGTCATACAAAAAGAATTAAAGTCTTTTGCACCAATAAATGAATCTGAGAAAATTTTTGGAGCAATAAATTCGCTGGTAGTTTTGTTAAATTCAAAGAATCAATCAACACTAAACGAGCTAAATGCTGTAAAAAATGAATTTAAAAAAATGAAGCAAGAATATGACAAGGTAATGCGCAGCTTAGAACAAAAGAAATAGGAAAAATTATTTAATAAATTATTTTTGTTCTCTGTTTCCTCTACTAATAATCCAAAAGAAGATTATTACAATAAAAGAAATTGCTAATGCAGCTGCTGCACCATAGATTAATTGACTCATGGGTGGAAGATTTAATGAAGAACCACTAGATGAAGATGTTTTATCAAGTACACAAACTCCATCTTCAAGGTGAGTTCCTTTCCCACAAGTATTTTCTAATACGCATGCGCCGTCTTTTAGCACTGTACCAAGACCACATTTGGTTGTATCTTCAATTATTACTTCTGGGTCTTCTGTAACTTCAGGTTCATCAATAACTTCAGGTTCATCAATAACTTCTGGTTCATCAATAACTTCTGGTTCATCAATAACTTCTGGTTCTGTTCCACTTTGAGTATTACCAAATGTGCCATCCAATATACTAGAACCGATAATCTCTATTTCTGTCGTTCCTGATGGGATATTTATCAAAATTGTTCTTGTTGAATCAGTTTGAGTCTCCTCAATGACTGCTTCATCGAATCCGTCTAAAATCACGAAAAAAGAGTCATCTTCTCCTTGAAATGTAGAATCAAAAAATTCCCTATCAAAAGTAATTTCTAGGGTTCCAGATGAGGCGGTAACATCAACTGTGAGTAACAAAGCAAGTTCACCATCGCCCTCGATACTTTGTATCTCTACACCTTCCGTATCGATATTGAGTACGTATTTTTTGCCATCAACATCTACTGAAACATAACCTGATTCAGCATAAGCATAAAAAGGCAATAACAAAAGCAAAAATACTGAAAGACTTGCGATTTTTGAATTCAATCTTAAATTACACCTCGTAAGATCTGTATTATCTTTTCTGCTATAACATTTGCAGCTAGAGACTGAGCTTCTTTTGTCTGCGCTCCAATATGGGGGGTTAAAATTACGTTTGGCAATGTTACAAGTTTATTTCCAGTAGCTGGCTCCTTTTCAAAAACATCCAAAGCTGCACCACCTAAATTACCAGCCTTTAGAGCATCATATAGCGCTTCTTCATCTATAACTCCACCTCTTGAAGTATTAATGATACTTGCTGTTTTTTTCATCGTTGATAATTTTTTTGCATCGATGAGGTGATATGTAGAGTCTAACAATGGAACATGTAATGAAACATAATCAGAGCTTTGCAAAAGTGTATCTAAGTCTGTTTTCATCAAACCAACCTCCTTTGAAAATTCTTCGTCAATAGGAATTACATCATAACCAATAATATTCATGTTGAGTGCCTTGGCTAATCGTCCAAGTTTTTTGCCAATATTTCCTAAACCTACAATTCCAAGATATTTTCCTCTAAGTTCAGTTCCCATTAATTCTTTTTTGAGCCAATTGCCATTTCGAATTTCTCTATCTGCAAATGGAATTTGTCTTGCTAAAGATATCATTAAACCTAAAACTTGTTCTGCCACAGCATTCATTGCACCTTCAACTGCGTTGATAACTCGAATGTTTTTTGCTTTGGCTGCACCTAAATCAATGTTATCTAACCCAACACCCACTCGTGCAATGATCTTACAATTATTTGCCTTGTCAATCATGTCTTTAGTTAGAGTAGTCCTACTTCTAACAATTACAATATTAAATTCTCCAATCTTTTCTTTGATTTGTTCTGGAGTAATTTCTGGCTCATATGTGAGATTTAATCCATTTTCTTTTAAGATTTTATTTAGAATTGGATTAACTTGATCACAAATTAAAACAGATTCGCTAAATCCCATGCAAGGGTGCCTTTATTCACTGAATATAATCATTCTGAACAAAAATAAAAAATAAAAAAGTAGATGGGATTTACATCTAAATTCCAATAGTTTTTGCTATTTCGGCTGCACGATCATCAGTGTATAAACCATGAAGATTTTGTTTTGGATGAGACATACTATTTTTGCCCATTGGAGGAATTGCATCGCTTGGATTTCCTAACAATTCGGCATAAGATTTTGCTGATGTGCCTAACTGTTCATTTAGTCCAAATGGATCTCCTACTACAAAAATTGATGCTGCACCAGAAAAGATTGCTGCATAGTCATGATTAACTGCAACATATACTCCGGGGTTATCAAACACTACATCCACGATTGCACCTTGTGAACCACCAATTAACCAAGTTTCAGTTCCTTGTGCTTGGACTCTGTTGCCTTGAACCACTCTATCAAGTATCTCCCCAACAATATGGAAAAATACTGGTTCGTTTCCTTGATTTTCAACAAAGAGTCTTACATGTTGGCCTGCTTCAACGAATAGAAGTTGTGACTGGTACTGTTTCAAAGTAGCAGAATTCCATGGTTGTAGAACGAAAATATTTTTGTTCTTATCACCATTAATCAATTCGTTGTGAGATTCGTTTGGAACATAGCCAAGAGCCATTCCATTAACCACTGTTTGTGTTTGGTGATGTTGCATCATTGCAGTCATATCATATGTTCCTGCATCTGTAAGATACAACTGATTGTATTGTAGTTGAAATTCTAAAGCATCAGGTGCCAGTAATTTTCTATCTTGCATTACTTTGCCATCTGATACTTTGGTTTTTTCTACCAAGAGTTTTTTGTATCCATCAATTGGATCTACAATGGCAATTCCGTACATTCCTGATAGAACGTGTTGATCCATTGCAGCTACATCAACTCCAGAACAATGGTATTTGAAAGTACCTGGAACTTCTGCAATGTAACAAAATGTCTTGGAGCTTCCTGGCATTACTTTACCGAAATTTCCAGCAGACATTTGTGATGCATGCATATCGTTTCCATGTGGTGTTGGTTCACCAGTTGGAATAGTCAATGTCATTTTAACAACATCTCCTTGTGTTACACGAAGAGTTGGACCTGGAACTTGTTTACTAAAAGTCATTGCCTTGTAAGTTTTTCCTCCCATAATTGGTAGGTCTACACTGTTTCCAGTTAGCTTAAACTCTTTGACTGTTCTGCCCTGTGGCATATTTGCACAGTCAACTTGAGCAAAAGCTTGAGGCATGACGAGTTCTAATCCACCCATATCATGTATAGCTTGGAGCAGATCTTCATCGTTTGATAAAGATAATGCTTTTCCAACTTGTGTTTGTGTGTATGTGCTTCCGAATAGCGTAGCACTAACTACTGCAACTGCTGCAATAGTAAATAACATGCTGTAACGCTTATTCATTGGATTCGGTTCAATCCATAGCTTATATAATAATTCCCCTTATTTTCAAAAAATAAATGATAAGATTTCGCTAGAAAAAGAATGAATAATAGCAATTCTAAGGAAATTTGATTTGAAATATAGAATTGATCGAGATTCTCTAGGAGATGTAAAAATTCCGTCTGATGTCTATTATGGTCCATTTACAGGCAGGGCTCTAAAGCAGTATCATGTGACTGGATATAGTTCACATATTAATTTGATAAAGGCCTTTGTGATGATCAAAAGGTCTGCTGCTAATGCAAATCTCAAAGTTGGAACCATTGACAAAAAACGTGCAATGGTAATTATCAATGCATGCGATAAAATTTTAGCTGGAAAATTTCTTGATCAATTTGTAGTTGATGCAATAAACTCTGGTGCTGGAACTGCATTTAACATGAACACTAATGAAGTCATTGCCAATATAGGCCTGACTGAGTTGGGAAAAAAGAAAGGACAGTATGAACACCTTCATCCAAACGATCATGTAAACATGTCACAGTCAAGTAATGATACATTCCCAACTGCTATGCATGTTGCAATTCTATTGAATCTCAAAAAAACCATCCCTGCAATAGAGGTGCTTATAAAATCATTAAACCGAAAAGCAAAAGAGTTTTCAAACTTTAAAAAAATTGGTAGGACTCATTTAATGGATGCACTGCCAGTAACTTTGGGTAGCGAATTTGGAGCATATGCAACATCTATCACTAAAGCCAAAAATTCTCTTGTTGGTTCAAGTAAAGAATTAGAATATGTTGCACTGGGTGGCACTGCAGTTGGAACTGGTGCAAATGCACCAAGAGGGTATAGAAAATTTGCAATTACACAACTTGCGAACATTTCAAAGATTCCAGTAAAACCCGAAAAGGATATGCAGTATTCCTTACAAAGTAAATTTGCAGTAGCTACTGTTTCATCAGCACTAAGAAATTTGGCCATAGAGATAAGCAAACTTGCAAATGATATTAGATTAATGGCATCTGGTCCTGTTGCTGGATTATCAGAGATTGGAATTCCTGCAGTACATGCAGGCTCTTCAATAATGCCTGGAAAAGTAAATCCATCACTAGCTGAATGTATGAATATGATCTGCTTTAATATTTTAGGAAATGATATTACAGTTTCATATGCTGCACAAAGCGGACAGTTTGAATTGAATGTAATGCTTCCAGGTATGTTAAAAAGTGTTTTAGAGTCAACAGATATGTTAAACAATTTTCTTCCCATATTTTCTGCAAATCTAATTGATGGTCTCACAGCAAATAAGGAAAAATTACAAAAAAATATTGAAAACAGCCCAGTAATTGTAACACTACTTGCTCCAAAAATTGGATACCAAAAATCATCCGAGCTGTTCAAGGAATCATTGAAAACTGGAAAAACCATAAGAGAGTTGGCCATATCAAAGAAATTATTGACTGTAAAAGAAATCAATTCTCTTTTAGGATGAAATTCTAGATGGCAAAAATATGGGTAGAAGCTTACGGTTGTTCTGCTAGTTTTGCAGATTCTGAGATGATTTCAGGTTTGATTGTAAATGGTGGACATACTCTTGCTGCAAATTCTTCAGATTCGGATTTGAGTCTAATTGTTACTTGCTCAGTAAAGGATGCTACTACAAATAAAATGATTAATAGAATTAAAAATCTCAAATCAAAACCCCTAGTAGTTGCTGGCTGTTTACCAAAGGCAGAGAGAAAAACTGTAGAAAAAATTTCCCAAACAGCCAGTTTACTGGGTCCAAATTCCTTGGGAAAAACACTAGAAGTGATTAGCACTGCTTTAAGTGGAGGCAGGATGGTACAGCTTGCAGACTCTGATTTATCCAAAATCGGGCTTCCAAAGGTAAGACTCAATCCTGCTGTGGGTATTGTTGAAATAGCAAGTGGTTGTATGAGCGAATGTACATTCTGTCAAACAAAATTATCAAAAGGAGATTTACAAAGTTATAGAATTGGGGATGTTGTTAGACAGGTAACAACAGAGATTAAAGATGGATGCAAGGAAATATGGCTTACCTCTACTGATAATGGTTGCTATGGACTAGATATTGAAGAAGATTTATCTTCCTTAATTAATAAGGTCACCAATATTCCTTTCAAGTTCAAAATTAGAGTTGGGATGATGAATCCAATGTACATGCCCAGAATTCGTGATGGTCTTCTTAAATCATTTGAAAATGACAAAGTCTTCAAATTTCTTCACATTCCTGTACAGAGTGGAAGTGACAAAGTACTCAATGCTATGAAGCGTGGGCATACAGTGAAAACCTTTACCGATGTTGTATACAAATTTAGGAAGAAATTTTCTAAGTTTTCCATAGCCACAGACATTATAGTTGGATTTCCATTAGAAACAGAAGAGGATTTCAAACAGACTATTGATTTGTTAAACGACACTAGGCCAGATATGGTAAATCTATCTAGATATAGTCCTAGACCAGGAACTGAAGCCGCAGACTATACTCAAATTGATGTTTCAGAAGTTAAACGTAGAAGCAAAATAGTATTTGATATTTCAAACCAGATCTCATTTGAAAATAATCTGAAATGGATTGGCTGGAAGGGGGACGTATTATTTGATGAAAAGTCTGAAACTGGAATACGGGGAAGAAATTTTGCCTATAAATCAATTTTAGTTAAAGATAAAGTTGAGATCGGTCAAGTACGTCAAGTAGAAATAATTAATGCCAAGAAACATAGCCTGACAGGAAAGATCGTAAGTTAAAAATTTTAGATCGAAAATTGGATTAAAGCTACGTAAGAAGGTTTTTTATCGTATTTTGTAGAATAAGTAGAATGAACCTCCAGATATCAGAACCAATTTTAATTATAGGCATAGGCGGAGTTGGAACAAAATTAGCCACCAAAGCAAAAGAATTTCTCAATTCTGATTGTCTTTTGATAAGTAATGACCAAAAGGACCTAAATTCAGATTTTAACTCAATTAGTATATCCACTAAATCTGTGTTAAATCCCTCTGTTCAACTAATTAGAAGTTCCACATACCAGGTTTCTGAGAATATTAAAAATGAGATTTCAAGATATTCCACCATAGTTATTCTTGCAAACTTGGCTGGCAAATCTGGTGCTGCAATTGCTCCTGCGATATCACGTCTTTGCAACGAAGAAAACAAAAATGTAATTTCTTTTGCAATAATGCCTTTCAAATTTGAAAAAGATAGAATATTTCAATCAGGTATTTCATTAAAACGACTTAGAGAGGATTCTGGATGCACGGTAGTATTAGATAATGATGCTTTACTAGATAGCAATCCAGATTTGAGTCCCACTGCTTGTCACAAAATATCAAATGAGGCAATCTTTCAGGTAATTAGCTCATTAGGAACTGCACCAATTCCTCAGGATACGAACATTCTATCCACAAGTAAAGATAGACAAAATGTTGAAGACTCGTTGAAAGATTCGTTAAGGATGCTCTATGAGGATGCACCACCAAATAGTGTAAAGCGTTCCATACTCTATGTTCTTGGAGGAAACGATGTCGCAGTTGGAGTACTAAACTCTATTACAAATATTGCAAGCAGTGTTTTTAGTCAAGAAAATACAAGCGTTATTTCTTCAATTAATACTGCTGAAAAATCAAAAGTAGTCATGTTATCGTCTATCCAAGGGGAGACACATTTTGATAAATATGATCCCTTGGGAGTAATTTCCAAAGAAAATACTCTTGATTGGGAACAACCTGAATGCAGTATTGACTGTGAACTTGAATTATATCAATTAGAATAAAATAATTTTATTTAGACTTTTTTTTCGGTTTATCTTTTTTACTTGCTGCTTTTTTTGAATCCTTTGATTTTGTTGCTTTAGATTTTGGCTTTGGTACTTTAGCTTTTGGCTTTAGTTCTTTAGTTTTTGGCGTTTGTTCTTCTTTTACTTGTTCGCTTGTTTCTAATTGCTTAGTTTCAAGTGCGGGTTTTTCTTCCACTGTAAGTGTTTTCTTTTCTGTTGTTGTAGGTACATCTTCTTCTACTTCCTTTTCATATGGAGAAACTAAAACAAACCCTTCATCAGTTTTTGTCATCCTAACTCTAATTTTTCGAGGAGGATGTTTTATTCCACGTTTCCAAATTTGATGATTAACACTTTCTTCAATTTTGATTTCTTCAGTTTTCATATGACGTCTAGCATATTCTTTTACCATATTGACTGCCCTTTTTGCTCTTTGGTTATTTGGCGATAGCAATACTTTTCCCAAGTTTATTGTATAGACACGTTCAAGTTCCTGAGACATTTAACCAACCTCTACGTCTGTTGATCTCCAAGATCTTCTCTTTGGATTCGTTCGGACAGATCTCTTAGTTCTTAGAATAACCCAAGCTGGAACCGAAGAGGCTTGTTTTGTTTTTTTTATCAATCTATTCTTCCTTCCAGAATGCTTGCGAGCAGCCATAAAAATTCAGGCAAGTCAAGCTCTTTTTAAATCATATCTTTGAATTTGTGGTCATCAATAAACGAAAAAACTCTTCTTTTACTGAAACTGAAGGAGATAAAATATGAAACGTTAATTATGCATATCACTTAGAACAAAATGCCAGTTTGCTCAAATACAAACTAAGTAAAGAACATTGAAACCTTGGTGTTCTTTGCATAAAATGGAAATAAATGGTAC
The DNA here is from genome assembly GCA_032128215.1 of Nitrososphaerota archaeon. Taxonomy (GTDB): domain Archaea; phylum Thermoproteota; class Nitrososphaeria; order Nitrososphaerales; family Nitrosopumilaceae; genus CSP1-1. The sequence continues at coordinate 55,024 of JAQBHA010000036.1, forward strand.
AAAATAAAAATTAAAAAAAACTGATTTCAAGTATTTATGTATTTAATTTATTTTAAAAATTTATTTGGATACAAGTATAAATGTATTTTTTCTAAGATTTTAGAATATATGCTTATCTAGAATGAGTGCCTATTTTTAATTATGCATATGCAAACCCAACAGCTCATCGCAGTAACAGTTGATACCATATTATCGCAAGATAATGCTCATGAACGGGGACGACCCTCAAAGGCTGAAGAGCTACAAATAGAACGTATACTGCGACCATTTTTTGCCAAGTCACATTCGGCAACATTTACTGCAGAAAAAACAGAATACAACATAAAAACTGTGACAAAATATTTTAGTAAATTCAAACAAGAATTACTAGAATCAGAAACTCCAGATTTTATTCAAAGATGCAGGGAAGAAAAAGAAAGATGCCTTTTTGCATATGACGACTTGATTTATTCTCTTTATGAAGACAAAAAAGATATTGAATATTTAATCGAGGTTGCAAAAAAAATTGGCAATTTATCACAAGTTGAAAAGTTGTATCGACTAAAGCTGAAAATTATGCAAGACATTGGCAATTTTGTTTCAGCAAAGATCAATCTGACAAATTCGGCAACCGCTGGCGATACTGCCAAATTACTACAAGGTGAAAACATAAATGACATTCAATCCGACAAGATGGAAAAAATCACATGATGCACTTGCAAAAGAACTGCTAAAAAAGCAAGGTATTGCATACTCTAATAATCAATTACCAATTTTACCAAAGGATCCTCTAGAGTGGATAAAGGTAGCTAGACCCAAAGTAGAAGGAATAGAGCGATCATTTCTTGCTTCCCCGTTCTGGATTCCAATATACAAAGACCCCCATAATTTTAAAGTGGTAGTAGGGGGAAGACAGATATTCAAATCTACTGCAACAACTGATTTTATCGCTCATCAGGCTACTACAAATCCTGGGACGCAGGTTTGTTATGTTACATTTGATGAGCCAAGTCTATCTTCTTACTCTAAGCAAAAACTTCAGGTTGGAACATTCTTACAAAATCCAACATTGGCTAAATTTCCTCGTAACAAATTAGGTAATGTTCATGAGATTTCTCTAAAAAACAATAGTACCATTTACATGACCACAGACAACCATGAGTATAAACACGTAGAAGGCAAGTCTCTATCTCTTATCATCCTAGATGAGGCACAATACCAGGATATACAATTCATTGGAAAGGTACACCAGACTATGATGGCTACAAAAGGAAAAATCATGGTGTTTGGGATTGGAGGAGAATCTGGCAGCCCTTATGAAAAAATTTGGTTGAGTACAAATCAAATGGAATGGGTTTATGATGATCCTAACTGGCGAGAAAATTTACAATTTGATGATAAAGGTTTAGTGATTGGTGATTACCTAACAAAGGCATTAGCAGGTAATTGGGTTCCAGATAATCCTGATGCTACATTGTACCAAGGGTATCATTTACCACAGACAATTTTTCCTACAATTCCACTAACAGAAGAAGATGCAGTTAAAAAATATAAAATACACCCAAGATTTTCAATTGAATTTCAGAAAAAAGATCTTTCTGAATCACTTTTTTGTTCTCATGTTTTAGGTACTTTTTACAAAAGCTCACGTAGACCAATCACAAGAGAGATGGTACTTGCGTGTATGGAGCCTTATACCCAACTTTCATTGATGGAATCTGATGAAGTTGCAAAATTCAAAAATACCCAACTGGATAAAATCAAGATAGCAATGGGCGTAGACTTTGGTTCTAGTCCTGCCTCAAGCGCAACTGCTATTGCTATTATTATTTGGTGGAGAAAATCTGACACATATCAGGTGGCTTGGATTGAAAAAAGACCCCAAGAAAACCAGATGGATCAAGCCGAGTACATAACAAAGTTATTCCAAAAATATCACTGTGACATAGGTGTTGGGGATTTGGGATATGGTGCAAACCAGGTAAAATTAATCCAAGAAGGTGGATATAGTAATGCTAACGGGGCGTATTATCAGGGAGTTACCAGTTCAAAGTTTTTTGGATGTAGAACGATTTCTAATGAGACAAAACCTATCCAGCATTTTGAGAAAAAAATAGATGAGCACGGAGACGAGGCTGGGAGGCTACAAATTGATAAAACCTCAAGTATAGAGTCCCTCATTGAAGTTTTTGAAAAATCGAGTTCGCTAGTTTTTAATGAGAACAAAATGATTAGATCAAAATTAATTATTCCATCAAAAAACAGTTATGAAGCTGAATTTCTTATAGATGATCTAACCAGTCTCACGCGCAAGGATCTAAATCAAATTGAGGATTACACTATAACAGATGGTAGGCAAAGACCAAGAAAAGAGTACAATCATCCTCCTGATAGTGTTATGGCATTAATCTATGCAATTATAGCGTTACAAAAAGAAACCCGATGGAATTGGGTAAGTGTGTAAATTCCTCATAACAGGCAAAGATTTCAAATTGTCAAACGATTTACAAGTTGTTTTAAGATTCTTGCAGAAGCCCCCCATACAATTTTGTCGTTGTAAGTAAATACATACATTTCTTGAAGTGATTGATGGAGTGGATCATGGTCATAATCTAGAGTGTGTAATAAAGGAATCAAAGGCATATGAAAGATTGACTCTACTTCAGAATTTGATTTAAGTTTAGGAATCTTATCAATCATACAAACAAATGGAGTAATTGTATAGCCAGAATTGAGAGTCGTTACGTTCCCTAATTGAGCAATCACGTCATCTCTAGAAATAGTTAAACCAATTTCTTCTTCAGTTTCACGAAGTGCAGTATCTAGCAAATCAATATCATCTTCTGTCCACCTTCCACCTGGGAAAGCAATTTCTCCTGCATGATTTTGTAAGTGTTTTGATTTTTCTATCATCAGTATTTTTGGTTCTATATCATAAATGATAATTAAGACAGAGGATA